>CACWKJ010000001.1 GCA_902761395.1 uncultured Elusimicrobium sp.
TACACAATTTTGTTATATCGTTTTTTACCGGTGTGGGTTTAACGGTGAGTTTGCATTGGCTTTCCATCATGATAGGATTTTTTAAAACTTTAATTATAAATAAAGAAAATGTATCCGGGAAAGAAGAAAAAAATACAATAGAAACCAACAGACAATTGCTGTTACAAAAACATATAGACGAATTGGCAAAAGTTCCGTACGGACAAATGCCCGATTTAATAATTATGGTCGGTTCTAAAAACAGGCACACGGCAACATCGTTAAATGAAGGTATAAGAAATATAAGAAGATTCGGCAATTTACAATCTGTTCCTATAGAATCACTTGTTACTGAAAACGACGGCAACGGTAACAGTTTGTTGGATGTATTTAATTTTATTCAATCAAAACAGTTTGAAAAAGATTATCCGTCACTCACACAAAAAGATTTAAGAGATTTAAAAATAGTTGTAATTAATATCAACGAAACATCTTCACAAATAATAAACAGACAACTTGATATGGAAATACTCGATAAGCAAACAACACCGTTAGAATTATCCGTATTAAATGCCGTTTGTATGGTACAAAAAAATAAAGGACAAAAAGGAAATATAGTTATTGCCGATCCCGGATATATGTATTTAGGTAACTTAACACAAACGGATAATATAACAATGGTTGCATCAAATGTTACTTACGAACAAATGAAAAATCAAAGTTTGCCGTTACTGATTACCGATCAAACCGACTTTTCTCAAGACGGCAGCAGCCGTTTAAAGAAACTTTACAGAAATTTCGATTATAAAAAGATATCTAATATTGCCGTAGCATATATGTTTAGTCGTATGTATGATACGGACAATATTTCGCTTGTTCAAATGCCGGCATATGCCGGACTTATAGGTATGAATTTCAGCGACGACAAAAACTTTGATTTATTGTTGGAGTTTATGAATATAGCAAGACAATATGAACAATCTTATAAAGGCAGAAAATTCAAAATCGATTTAATTCAACATTTGCTTACTCCGTTAACAATGTTAATGAATAAAGAGAATATATTTGTTTATTTGGAAGTTTTAAAAGTTCCGATATCGAATTTAAATCCTCAAATAAAAAAAGAATACGATGATTTCTTTTACGGGTTATTCGAAAAACTTAACAACGAATTTCAAAATGAAATTTCCGACTCGTTTATTAATGTTGTGTCGTCGCAGGATTCCACTTTAACAAGAAACGGTATTTTAGGAAGCGTTTTCTATAAAAATTTTATTTCGTTGTTGAGCACTTTAAAAAATTTCAATGCAGGTAAAGCGGTAGACAAAATTGCAGATACAATAAAAAATATGGTTATATCTCAAAAACAGTCGGGTATTTTAATAGTTCCGCAACTGACACCGTTTTCAAAACATCAACTTTTTGCATTCGACAACGAACTCAGCGGAAACATAGCAATAACGTCGTTTGATCAGTTATCCGAAGACAAAAAAGATTTAGGAGTAATTATCAATGTTCCTGTTGAAAACACCGTGATTCCGGCAAAAGTATATTCCGATGTTATTGTCGATAACAAAGGAAACAATCATGTTGTTGTTGCTTTTGTACCGGTATTACTTGACGATATTGATATGTATTCTTCCGTAACGGAAACCGATTTTATAAAATCAATTTTGTCTGAAGAGAAAACGAAACAAAACGAACTCAGAAAACAATTGTTTATAGGCAGAGCAACATTATCTTTTATTAAAGAATTGAAAACAAATTCAAAATTAAGTTCTATATACGATAATTCCGATTTTATGGTAGATAATGTCGATACTTCTTACATTGTATCTTTTGATGATTCCGGATTGTTCAGTGTTCCGGAACTTATAAAAGACGATTTCTTTACCGATACGGATTTGCAAAACATCAGGCATATAAACATTGTTACAAATACAAATTCAACAAATGTTCCGTTAACCGATATAAGAAATTTGAATTTGTCCCCATTGATTGATGAGTATAATGTATCCGATAATGGTAAAGTAAATTTATCATTACTGTTTAAATTGGTATCAAATTACAATTACTCTTTTGAAGATTCCGATTTTTCGTTATTTTTGAAAAATCCGAAACAATATGCACAAGATATGTTAAAGAGCATATTTGATACAAAAACGACAATAAAAGATTTTTCCAATATAAACACTGTTACAGAAATAGATATAAACAAATTTTCTTTAGAACAGTTGGAATATTTGTTAAACAGTGTTAAACCGGAAAGTGTTATAATAAAAAACATTTTCCATCAGGGAACGGAATTGTTCAATATTTATTCGTTGGATATTTCTTCCGAAATAGACAGACTTAATAATTCGGAATTAGATAAATTCAGAACATTATTAGACGATAAGAATGCTTTAAATAACAGTAAAATTTTTGTCTTGAATAATTTGTTGCAGTATATAAAATCAAATAAACAAGAATATGAACTGTTCAAACAATTTTGTACCGATATGACACCGGAATTACAAAAAGAGTTGGAACTTTTAACAGCAGGACTGATTACAAATAATCAAGCAGTTACCGAAGAAACAGTTGAAAAATTAAAAGCGGAAAATTTGGATAAATGGAATTATTATTATGAACTAAACCAATACATGCAATATATAGCATATATTCGTTATCAAAAAATTACGGGTTTGTCGCAACAATCAAATACTAAGATTGTGTTCGGTATTGATATTTCGCAAACATCACTGATACAAACTGTTTCCCAAATAAACAATCTTCACAAGATGTTTGGCATTAACGGATTTAAATTGAACGGGTTATCCGATGATTTATATCAACAACAAACAATTACATATATGCACAGAAATATAACAAATGATATTACTTTAATTTTTGACGATATAACTCAAGCGGTGGACACCAGCAAATACAATAATATTATTTGTTTATCAAAGACAACTTCACAAGAAACAACAGACCACTTAAAAGTTGATTTATCTTCGATGGAAGACATAAACGACTTTTTAACAAACTTATCGCAAAATAAAAAATTAACAACATTGTATATTGATATGAACAATATCGTAAACGATTCCGAGAACTTAACAAAATTTTTCAGTTTGGTAAATCTGTTAAAAAGTGCTAACTCTTTTGATTATTTGGAATACGGCAAACATTTTGTAAGTAAATATGAAGACAGCATTGTTGCCGATACATCAAAAGGAAATATTAAAAGAATCAATATTTCCGAAATAGATGAAATAACCGGTCAAAACTGGTTCCCTTACATCTACAGAGTTTTATATGAAGCAGGTATCGATAACACAAACTACGATAATTTGATTGACTTGATATCTCATTTATATATGCAGTATGAATATTCGAACAATTCTAATAAAGAAAACATAGTGTTGGAGCTTAAAGGAATACTTTTGGCTATAGCACAACTTCAACAAATTACGGATATTTCGTTGGAAGAAAACAGTATTAAGTTCGAAAACATTAATTCACTGCTTGTATGTGCTTAATGTTAACTTAATACCTTCATTACATTCATTGTTATTTTGTTAAATCCGCCTGAAATTATCAGTATACCCATAAGTATTAAAAGTGTTCCGGAAATAATTTCTATTACTTTGTAATACTTTTTTAACGAATTAAACAATGTTAAAAATTTGCTGACAAATAATGCGGTCAATATAAACGGTATTGCAAGACCTAAAGAATAAATTAAAAGCAAAAATGTTCCTTTTGCAATTGTTCCCTGAGTTGCTGCCATTATAAGAATAGATGCAAGTATCGGATCAACACAAGGGGTCCAACTGAATGCAAAAGCACAACCTATAAGATATATAGTGAAATAGTTTGAAGTTCTTTTTATTTTGTCCATCCATCCGAACTGTTTATACAAAAGTTTTATTTTGAATATTCCCAACAAATGTAACCCGAAAATAATAATAATTATTCCGCCGACTGTTCTTAAAATATCTATATTATTTAAAAAGAATTGTCCTATAATTGTTACCGATAAACCCAGAAAAACAAATACTGTAGTAAAACCTAAAACAAAACAAATCGATGATAAAAAAACGGATAACAAATTTTTTCTGTTATCCAATTCTTCTATAGACAGACCTGTAACTAATGTTATATATACGGGGATAAGAGGTAAAATGCAGGGACTTATAAATGTTAATATTCCTGCCAAAAGACTTGCAAATACGGGAAAACTGCCTAAATCTTGCATTATGAAGGTTTTACCTCAAGCATTCTTTGAATCGGAACAATTGCTTTATCTGCAATTTCTTTAGGAACTTTTATCTCGTTATTCATTTCTTTCAGAACATTTAACACTTTATCCAACGAATTCTTTTTCATGTTAGGGCATATCGCTAAATCCGTAACGGGATAAAACTTTTTGTTGGGATATTCTCTTTGTAACTTAAATGTTATCTCGTTTTCCGTTCCTATAATAAATTCTTGTTTATCACTTTTTGCAACATAATTTAATATACCGGTTGTGGACAACACTTCATCCGCAAGCGCAACCGTTTCAGGGCAACATTCCGGATGAACCAAAAAAACCGCATTAGGGTGCACTTCTTTTTGTAATGCAACATATTCCGGTAACATTTTCATGTGTGTAGGGCAAAATCCGTTCCACAAAATAAGTTTTTTGTTTAACACTTTTTGTGCATAAGAACCTAAATTTCTGTCCGGGCAAAATATTATTTTATCGTTTTGAACGGACTTAACCACATTTATGGCATTAGAAGATGTACAACAAATATCGGTTTCCGCTTTAACCGCCGCAGATGAGTTTATATATGTAACAACAGTTGCACCGGGATTATCTTTTTTAAATTGTCTTAACTGGTCCGCTGTTATCATGTCTGCCATAGGGCAACCGGACTGTAAATCGGGCAACAAAACCTTTTTATTGGGACTTAATATAGAAGCGGTTTCCGCCATAAAATGCACACCGCAAAAAACAATAACATCGGCATTTGTTTGTGCGGCTTTTCTGCTGAGTTCCAAAGAATCGCCTGTGAAATCCGCAATAGATTGTACTTCTTGTCTTTGATAATTATGAACAAGAATTACGGCATTTCTTTGTTTTTTTAAATCTTGAATTTGTTGTATTATTTCTTCTTGCATAATATTTTACCTTTAAAATTACAGTTATTATATTACTTTTTTCTAATAAGATTTTCTACAAATTTACTGATTCCTATAACAGCATAAATTATAAAGCCCAATATGAAAAGTCTGCCCCAGGAAGCAAGTGATATTCCTTCCGTTGAGAAGAATGTGTTTACCGGAGAAACATACAAGAATATAAACTGTGTTGCAAACATTATAAATATACCGAGCCAAATGTACGGGTTTGAAAATAAACCGAGAGAAAACATGGATTTTGTCATTGAACGGCAATTTAATAAATACATACTTTGACATACTATAAATACGGAAACTGCAACACCTCTTGCCTGTGCAAGTGTAGCACCGTGAGCAAGTTCATAATTAAACAATATTACTACACCGGTAACTATTATGGCACTTATCATTGCAAGTCTGTACCAGAAAATTCCGTCCATAATCTTCATATCGGGGCTTACAGGCTTTCTATCCATTATACCGTCTTCTTTAGGTTCAAAAGATAACATCATACCCAAAAATAATGCGGTAGACATGTTTATCCACAGAATTTGTTTCGGTAAAATAGGAAGTTCCGGCATATTAAGAAATATTGCGGTCATCATAGCAATACCTTGAGCCATGTTTGTGGGAAGTGTCCAAATAATAAATTTTCTTATATTATCAAATACACATCTTCCTTCTTCAACGGCAGCAACAATAGAAGCAAAATTATCGTCGGTTAAAACCATATCCGCAGACTCTTTTGCAACTTCCGTTCCCGTTATACCCATAGCAACACCGATATTTGCTTGTTTTAAAGCAGGTGCGTCATTTACACCGTCACCGGTCATAGCGGCAATATTTTTTTGTACTTGTAATGCTCTTACAAGTCTTAATTTCTGTTCGGGTGTTACTCTTGCAAATACGGAATATTTTATTGCTATTTCTTTTAGTTGTTCATCATCATATTGTTCAAGTTGGCTGCCTGTTATGGCGGTATAGTCGGGATTTTCTCCTTTAATTATTCCTATGGCTTTTGCTATTGCCGAAGCTGTTAATGCATGGTCACCGGTAATCATTTTAATTTTTATTCCCGCACTGTGACATTTTTTTACGGCCTCTATAACTTCCGGTCTTGCGGGATCTATCATAGCTTGAAGACCTACGAAAGTTAAACCTGTCGCAATATCTTCATGTCTTAACTGTTTATGATTTTCATCCATATCTGTATAAGCAAAACACAAAACTCTTAATCCTCTTGTTGCCATTTCGTTGGCAACTTTTACTACTTCTTCTTTGTTGAAAGGTATTTTGTTGCCTTGTTTATCAAGCATGTAAGAACACATGTTCGTAATTTTTTCTACGGCACCCTTTACGAAAGCAATGTTTGTTCCGCCGTTTTCGTGTAATGTTGCCATATACTGATATTGAGATTCAAACGGTATAGTATCAAGTTTAGGATATTGTTCCACAAGTTCATCGTTAAGTTTTGCTTTTGCTCCGGAAACTATCAAAGCACCTTCGGTCGGATCGCCTTGCACGTCATTTTTTCCGTCTATATTTATTATTTTTGCATCGTTACACAAATAACCTGCGGTTAAACAAAGTTTTAACGATTTTGAATATTCTATACCTATAATTGTATTTGTTTCTTTGAGTTTTAATTGTCCGTCGAAACTGTAACCTGTTCCGGATACTTCTATGGTTTTACCGTCTGTAAACATTTCAACAACGGTCATTTGGTTTTCGGTTAAAGTTCCTGTTTTATCCGAACAAATTACTGTTGTGCTTCCCAAAGTTTCCACTGCGGGAAGTTTTCTTATAATGGCTTTTCTTTTAGCCATTCTTGAAACACCTATAGCAAGAGTTATAGTCATTGCCGCGGGAAGTCCTTCGGGTATTGCTGCAACGGAAAGACCGATAGCAGCTAAAAACATTAATACCCAACCTTGATGGTGATATATACCTACGCCAAATGTAATTGCTGCCATGGACATAATTAAGTATATAAGAAACACACTGAATTTTGCCATTCTTTGTGTTAAAGGAGTTTCTAATGAATCGGCAGATGATATAAGTTGAGAAATTTTACCTACTTCCGTATTATCACCTGTGGCAACAACAACGCCTTTGCCGCTGCCGTAAGTTACAAGTGTTGAAGCATACAACATATTCTTTCTGTCCGCCAAAATGGTTGAAGAAGGTAAAGTGTTTATATTCTTTTCTACAGGTAACGATTCACCGGTGAGAGCCGATTCGTTTATTTGTAGTTCTCTGGAAGAAATAAGTTTTATATCCGCTGCAACTTTATCTCCGGAAACGAAGAACAAAATGTCACCGGGAACAACTTCGGAAGAATCAATATGCATTCTTTTGCCGTCTCTCATAACCACCGCTTGAGTAGTCATTGATTTTGCGAGAGCTTCCAACGATTTTAATGCTTTCGATTCTTGAATAAATCCCACTATTGCGTTAACCAACACTACACCGAATATTACACTGCAATCCGCCCACTGTTTTAAAAACAATGTTATAAAACCTGAAATGATTAACACATATAAAAGACTGTTATGGAACTGTAAAAAGAATCTTTTTATAGGACCGTCACCTTTTTTTTGAGTTAAAACATTTTTACCGTATTTTTGTTGTCTTTCTGAAATTTCACTTTCTTTAAGTCCGGTATGGCTGTTGCTGTTGAACTCTTGTAAAACATCATTAATTTCAATACTATGCCAAAACTTTTGTTCTTGGTTTGTTCCTTGTTTTTCCATCGTTTTTCCTCTGTTTTTGCGAGATTATTTAGTGATTACGAAAATTGCTTGTTGTGCAAATAAGTTCGGTAATATATGACAATATTTGTTATTAGCTATAAAATATTTTTCCATTATTTTATACTTTCTTTCTTTACAGAAAACTTCAAAATCTTTTATGCTTAAACATCTGATATTCGGAGTATCGTTCCATCCGTACGGGAGAGATTCGGTAACAGGTGCTCTTCCGCCGAAAAAGAGTTTACTTCTTACCGTTATATGAGCAAAGTTGGGAAATGCCACAATAACTTTTTTACCGATTCTTAAACATTGTTTTAGTACTTCATCGGTTCTTGTAACCTGTTGTAAACTTTGGCTTAATATAACAAAATCAAAAGTATCATTTTTATAAAAATCCAATGCACCGTCAATATCCGAATGCATAACACATAACCCTTTTTCCACACATTTGTATATCGCATCTTCGGATATTTCCACGCCTTGAGCATTTACTTGTTTATTTTGTACGAGCAAATACATTAAATCACCGTCACCGCACCCCAAATCCAAAACTTTTGATTTCGGTGTCACGATTCCGGCTATTTTTAAATGTGATAATAAAGTATTTTTATCTTTCACTACCAAAAACCTCATCATATAATCTGTTTAAAAAGTTTTTTATAAGTCTGGTTTCATCTTTTACTTCCAAAAGAAAAGCATCGTGTCCGTAAGTGGAAAATATGTTACAGTAAGTAACTTCCTGATTTTTCATTTTTAAAAATTTCACTATATTTTCCGATTGATACGGAGGATACAACCAATCGGACTTAAAAGATATAACCAAAAATTTTATATCCAAATTTTTTTCTTCCGGTAAAAAATTATCTTTTTGAACATCAAAATAGTCTATTGCTTTAGATAAATATAAGTAACTGTTGGCATCAAATCTTTTTACGAAAGAACTTCCTCTGTATCTTAAATATTCTTCCACTTCAAAATCGGCATTAAAATCGAAATTTTCGTTCGGTTCCGGGTTTTTAACAGGAAACTTTTTCTGCATGGAATAATCACTCATATATGTAATATGTCCCAACATTCTTGCAACGGCCAACCCTTTATCGGGTTCAGGTCCGCCGTAATAATGTCCCTTTTTCCAAGCAACATCACCCATTATAGATTGTCTGCCAACTTCGTTAAAGGCAATTTGTTGCGGTGTGGATCTTAAAGTAATTGCTATTGGAATTGCGGAATATATAAATTCCGGATAATCCATTGCCCACTGCAACACCTGCATTCCGCCCATGGAACCGCCTGCAACGGAAAAGAGTTTTTCTATTCCGAAATATTCCACCAACTTTTTCTGAGCTTTTACCATATCCGATATCGTTATTGCAGGAAAATCCGTTCCATATGGAACACCTGTTGCCGGATTTATTGATTCCGGTCCGGTTGTTCCCGCACATCCGCCCAAAACATTTGAGGCAATAATAAAATATTTGTTGGTATCAAAAGCTTTTCCGGGACCAACCATCGAATCCCACCAACCGGGTTTTTTGTCCCCTTCATGGAATCCCGCACAATGAGCATCACCCGTAAAAGCATGAGTTATCAATATAGCATTGTTCTTTTGTTCGTTTAAAGTTCCGTAAGTTTCGTAAGCTATTGTAACTTGCGGTAAACTTTGCCCGTTTGCAAGAACAAGGTTTTCAAAAGTAAAATATTTAGTTTGAACAATTCCTACACTATCTCTGGCCAAAATAAAACCTCATTTAAAATTAAAATAATAACGAATTTCTTATTATAGTATTTTTTGCATGAAAAATATAGTGTTTGTATGTTTTTTGGATTAATAAAAATTGCATAAAATTTATATTTTTGTTATTATCTAAAAGATATAAACAAGAATAAATTATCTTGTTTTTTTGTTTTTCAAATTAAATTCGGAGGATATGAAATGCATATACTTGTTTGCATTAAACAGGTACCGGGAACGACCAATGTTCAAATTGATCCGGAAAGAGGTACTTTGAAGAGAGAAGGCGTTGAAGCTATAATAAACCCTTTTGATGAATATGCTATAGAGGAAGCAGTCAGACTTAAAGAAAAAGTCGGCGGAAAAGTTACCGTTATTACAATGGGACCTCCTCAAGCGGAATCCGCCTTAAGAGAAGCTATTTCAAGAGGTTGTGATGATGCAATTCTTATAGGTGACAGAGCATTTGCAGGTGCAGATACTTGGGCAACTTCCTATGCTATATCAACCGCAATTAAAACCATACCGGATTTCGGTGTAATATTTTGCGGAAAACAAGCAACAGACGGTGATACAGCACAGGTTGGTCCTTCGGTAGCGGAAATGTTAAATGTTCCTCATGTTGCATATGTAAGAAAAATTGAAGAAGTTACTGAAAATTCAATAAAAGTTCAAAGAATGATGGAAGACGGATACGATTTAATAGAGGCTCCGGTTCCTTGCTTACTTACAGTAGTTAAAGAAATAAATACACCGAGAATTCCTTCGCTTAAAGGTAAAATGGCAGCAAAAAAAGCGGTTATAAAACAATTAAATGCGGCAGCCATAAATGCGGATACTAAAAAAACAGGTTTGGCGGGTTCTCCTACACAAGTTAAAAAGATATTTACTCCACCTCAAAGAACGGGCGGAGAAAAATTTGAGGGCGAACCGCAAGATATTGCAGCAAAGTTGGTAAAGAAGTTGGCAGAGAACAGCTTAATATAGGAGAATGAAAATGGCTAATAAAATAAATATAGATTTAGATAAATGTGTCGGTTGCGGAGCCTGTGAATCTGCTTGTCCGTTCGGTGCAATATCCGTAAAAGACGGTAAAGCCGTTGTTGACGGTGAAAAGTGCAGATTTTGCGGTTCATGTGTAGAAGCATGTCCCGTAAAAGCAATTACAATGCAAAAAGATGAAGTTAAAGATGCCGTAGATAAATCTTTATATAAAGGTGTATGGGTTTATGCCGAACAAAGACACGGCGAAATTTCATCTGTAGTATATGAACTTTTAAATAAAGGAAGTGAACTTGCAAAAACATTAAATGTTCCTTTAAGTGCTATACTTATCGGTTCAAATATATCTGCAAAAGCTCAGGATTTAATAAACAGAGGAGCAGACAAAGTTTATGTTTACGATGATCCTATCTTGGCGGAATTCCAAGATGATCCGTATAGTTGCATATTGGCAGACTTAATAAAAGAAGAAAAACCAGAAATCGTATTGATGGGTGCAACAAATATAGGAAGATCTTTTGCTTCAAGAGTTGCAGCAAAAATTTATACCGGTCTTACTGCTGATTGTACGGCATTGGAAATAGATCCCGAAACAAGAAATTTAATGCAGACAAGACCTGCTTTCGGCGGAAACATCATGGCAACAATTTTAACACCGAGACACAGACCGCAGATGGCAACCGTTAGACATAAAGTATTTAAAGAAGCTAAAGTTCAAGAAGGCAGAACAGGTGAAGTTATAAACAAAACAGTAGATGCACAAAAAGTTATTAACAGAACAAAATTCATCGGTTTCTTTAAAGATCAAAGTGCAGATGTAAATATTTCGGATGCAGATATTATAGTTTCCGGCGGTAGAGGTTTAGGTAATCCTGAAGGATTTAAACTTATAAAGGAATTGGCAGACTTGTTGGGTGGAGCAGTAGGAGCATCAAGAGCAGCTGTAGATGCAGATTGGATACCTTATTCTCATCAGGTTGGTCAAACCGGCAGAACGGTAGCACCTAAAATTTATATTGCATGCGGTATTTCAGGCCAAATTCAACATATGGTTGGTATGAGTTCATCGGATACAATCATAGCAATAAACAAAGATAAAGATTGTCCTATGATGCAAACAGCAACATATTCGTTGGTTGGTGATTTGTATGAAATTATTCCGGCAATAATAAAAGAAATTAAAAATATTAAAGGATAAGGAGAGGTAAAAGTAAAATGAAAAAATTAGTAATGTTGGTAGCAGTATTTGTAAGTTTGGCAGTAGTTTCGGTTTATGCAGCAGATTCATCACAGTTTATTGACATTTGTAAAGAAGGCGGAATAGCAGCAATACAAAGTATGTTAACAACAGGTACGGTTGATGTAAATGCTGTTGCAAAAGAAACAGGAAAAACAGCTTTGATGTCAGCTTGTGAAAACACATCATCTTCAGCAGTTGCTATAGTTGGTTTGTTGTTGAACAAAGGTGCAGATGTTAATGCAGCAGATGTTCTCGGAAAAACAGCTTTGGATTACGCAAAAAACAATGTAAAATACGGCGACAAAATTGTTCCTCTTTTGGAAAAAGCAGGTGCAGTTAAATCAGCAGTTAACACAATAAAGAATTCTTCCGCAACCGTTTCTGAAATGGCAACAGCAGCAGCAACGGCAGCAGCAATACAATATGCAACATCTGAAGAAGTTTCAACAAAAGATCTTGCAACAACGGCAGCAAATGCAGCACAACAAACAGCAGCAGCAAAATCAACAGAACCTAAACAAGAAGAAGCAAAAGAAGAAGGCGGTTTCTTCAGTAAATTGTTTAGTTTCTTTAAGAAATAAGTTTTTTGACAAGTTTTTCTACGACGATAAATTGTAGAAAAAAACAAATTATGATATAATTTGAGAATAATCTGGAAAGGTCGCATAGTTGGTCTAGTGCGCCGGTTTGCTAAACCGGTGTACAGGTGAAAGCCTGTACCGAGGGTTCGAATCCCTCCCTTTCCGGATTTTTTTATTTTTAGTAATACATTTTTGTATAATATTGATTGTAACAATAAACGGAAACGGAAGTCTAAAATAATAACGATATTTTGTAAAAAGGAGTGTTGTTATGAAAAAATTTTTTTCAATAATGGCGATGTTATTTTTAACTACTTGTTTATTTGCTGCAAATACCGTAAATATGAAGCTCGGTAAATTTGATGTAACCGCAATAAAAATACAATCAATGAACCACAAAAAAGAATTGTTCCGTTATAAAGATACTAAAAAGTTGGAAGAGTTTTTAAATCAAACAGACTCAAATGCATCTGCAATAAATGTTTTTTATGTTGATACCGGTGACCACAAAATATTGTTCGATACAGGCATAAATGCGCCTGCATTGTTGGAAGCATTAAAAAGTATTAATGTCGAACCAAAGAGTATAGATACTATATGCATTACACACATGCACTATGACCACATAGCAGGTCTTATAAACGACTATAACAAAACATTCCCCAAAGCAAATGTTTATATTGCTCAAGAAGAAATCGATGCAAACAAAACTTCCGAAGTCTTGTTGGCATATCCGAACAGGATAAAATCATTTAAGCAAAACGAACAAATATTACCTTTTATAAAATCTGTTCCGGCATTCGGCCATACTTTAGGACACACAATGTTTGAAGTTACAAGCGAAGGGCAAACAATGTTGGTATGGGGCGATATTTTACATGCACCTATACAATTTCAAGATCCCGAAATCTTTTTGGTATATGATACAGATCCTATACAGGCATTATCCGTAAGAAAAAAAGTTTTAAAAGATTATGCGGACAGCGGCAAATATATCGCAGGTGCACACCTTTTGAATTGCGGTATAGGTAAATTACAAAAAGACGAGTCCGGTTACAAATTTGTATTTTTAAAAGCGGAATAATTATTCCACAAAATAAACTCTGTTTTCTTTTCTGGGTGCCGGTTTAGGTATGTCACCGTCAATATAACCTATTGCACAATGGCCGATACCTTCCCATTCACCTTGAACACCGATATCTTTCAACAATTTTTTATATTCTTCCGTTTCAAACTCTTCTTTTGCTCTGTGTATCCAAATGCTTCCCAAACCTAAAGAATGGGCTGCGAGCATCATATTGCCTATAACAAGACTACCGTCATAAACTCTGTTTCTCCAATCTTTTTCGGCAAGAACTATTAATATTACGGGCGCTCCGTAAAAGGGATCAAATCCTTTGTCCCAACCGCCGATTTTACGATTATCTTCCGCAATTTTATCTCTTAATTCTTTATTTGTAACGGCAACCGTAATAACGGCTTGTCTGCCCATGCCGTTAGCGGCATAAAGGCCCGATTCTATTATTTCATCTATATCTTTTTTTGAAACCATATCGGATTTAAATTTTCTTATACTTCTTCTTTCCATCATTGCTTTAATTATTTCGTTCATAATACCTCCAAAAGTGGTTACAGTTCTTTCAAAACTTCCCCTATATCTCCGTTAATAGAAACGGTTCTGTCTTTTATTGCTTCGGGAGAGAATAAATCTTTTACATTTATATAAATATATCTTGCATTTTCGTTTTCGTATGTCATTTGCCAAAACGGCATTTTTATTATAACCGGTGTAAACATTCCGACACCAAGTTCCAAATACAAAATATGACTGTTTTGGTTTTTCATAAGGAAGTTATAATAATTTCTTGATGCTTTACGCCACCCTTCATCTTCAACAAAAGTGTCGTCCATACGCAGGTTCATAACAACATCGCTGTTATCATCCGGACATTTCGGTATAAGTTCCGAAGGTATTCTCATTGAAATATTTTTATCTTGCGGAACTTGATATACTCCGTTATCATCTTTAACAAAACCTTGAGCGGCCATCATTTTCATAACTATTTGCTCGTTATCATAAGTTTTTTTGTTTTCCGGGTTAATACTTTGGAACAAACCGTAATCACCTTGAGTATAAAAAAGTTTGGTTTTATCAAAACCGGCCTTTTGAAATAAGTGGTCAACATTTGTCGTAATAACAAAATAGTTTTTATCCTTCACCAATTCAAAAAGTTCTTTATGTACAGGTTTGGGGGAATTAATATATCTGTTGTAATAAATATGTCTTGCCCACCAAGCCCAAAAAGTCTCTTTGTCTTTAAAGTGATGAAATCCTCCGGAATATATATCTTTAATTCCATACTTTTGTGCAAAATCAAAGAAATATTTTGTAAATCGTTCCCCTGTATAAGTGAACCCCGCAGAAGTTGAAAGACCTGCTCCCGCACCTATCAAAATTGCATCTGCCGAAGAAAGTTCTTCTTTTAAAAATTTTATTTTTTCTTTTCTTGATATATCTTTTCCCAAAGAAGATACTTGCCCGAAGAAATCCGATTCTATCCCCTTCTGTACTGAATATAGATAACCATTGTTTGTTTTATTGTTGTAAGAAGTGCTCATAACAAAATTTGTCCTCTTGTTTAAAGACATTAAATACTACTCTGTCTATTTTGTTTCCATTTTGTTTTAGCCAATTTGTAACTGTTTCAACGGCAATTTCTGCAGCCCTTTCGTTTGGAAAACGAAATACTCCGGTAGATATACAACAAAAAGCCACAGACCTTAAATTATTTTCCAAGCATAAGTCTAAAATATTTTTATAACACTTTTTTAAGTCTTGTTCAAGAGATTTTGTCAGTGTTCCTGTAACAATAGGTCCCGCAACATGTATAACTTTTTTTGCGGGAAGATTGTATCCGTCGGTAATTATCGGAACGGATGTCGGTTGTTCGTAATCACTACCGTATTTTTCCCTGAATTCGTTCATTATCTTGTTACATTCATATCTTAATTGAACACCTGCAAAAGTGTGAATACAATTATCTATACAAGTATGCATAGGTACAAAACAACCGAGCATTTGCGAGTTTGCCGCATTTACTATTGCATCACAAGATAATTTTGTTATATCTCCCTGCCAAACTGAAATTTTTTGTGAATACGGATGTTTACTATTAATAGTTTCCTTTATCGTTTTAATATCTTTTAAATTCACTATACCTTTTTCTTTGTTTCGTTCGGTAAGATATTCATCTTGAACTTTTAATATTTCACCGGAAGTTTCTTTGGGTTGCCTTACATTCATTAAAGAGCGCAATAACACTTTTTTATCTTCAATACCTGCGGGTGTTTCTAAATTTCTGTATTCCAAAGATTCTTCTTTAAAATTTTCTATTAAATAATTTAATCTTTCTTCTTGTGTTTTCATATATAACCCTTAAAAAATTTGTCCGGGAAGTTTTAATTTTTGTTTAGGCGGAAACTGTTTATCGAATTCTTCAACTTCTTTTTCATTAACAAAATATCCTTTCGGCGGTGTATATTCACCTGTAACACCGGTAAGATAACCAGGTATTAACTCTTTACATAAAAAGAAAGAAGCATCCGCACCTTCGGGCAAATCATGATACCTGATTCCAAATTTACTTGCAAAAGTAAATCCGCTTTTACCGTAAAAATCTATGTTACCTTCAAAACAAAGTGCACCGCAACCAAGTTCTTTTGCTTTATCTATGGAATAATCAAGCAACATCTTTCCGTAACCTTTTCTTTTTAGTTCGTTAGCGATACAAATAGGTCCCATAGCCATAATGGGAATATCTTTTCCGGTATCTGCTTTAATAACAGCTTTCATAAACATATTTTGTCCTATTATCCTGCCGTCTTTTTCCATAACGAAATCAAGTTCTTTAACAAAATCTTTATCATTTCTTAACTGATTAAGAACATAATGTTCCAAACAGCCCGGACGATACACATTCCAAAAACTTTCTCTGACAAGATTTTCTACTTCTCTATACTCTTCTTTCTTTTCTAAACGAATTATTATGTTGTTCATTTTTTCCTCTTTGGTGCAGGTAATTCATTATACATTGCATTAAACAATTCTTTCAGAAACTCTTTATTATCTACTTCATCAACAAGCAACATTTCTTTAGCACCTTTATAAGGTAATTCCATAGTTGCATTCGGCATCATTGTTATAGCCGATTTTGTAGGTTTTACAAGAAACCTGTCGTCATAAATTCCGCCGACAATTTTTCCTTGATAATAAATTATATATTCGCCCATCATTGCACGATATGATATGTCTTTTAAATTGGAAAGTTGTTCTAAAATAAATTCTAAATATTGTTTACTTGAAGCCACTTTATTCCCCAATCAGCTTGTTATCTTGTTAGTTTGTAACGAGGTCCTTCTTTCCCGTTTTTTCCGGTAAAAACAAATCCGCACTTTTCTAGAACTTTTTTTGAAGCTATATTTTTGCTGTCAATTTCCGCTTCTATGGAAGAAATTTTCGGTTCTTGAAATGCCCAATTTGAAATTGCTTTAACTGCTTCTGTAGCATAGCCATGTTCCTGATATTGTTCCATAATACCATACCCTATTTCCACAATACCGTTGGAATCAATCCCTTTAAAACACATTTCGCCTATATGAGTTCCGTCTTTAAGTTCTATCATCCAAATTGCATACCATTCCCATTGTTCAGGATTTTCAATGCATCCGTTTAACATTTCGGTATAAGCGGTTTTTAAAATATCATTGGTTTGCGACTCAATGAATTTTTCCATTTCATCTTGAGAAGCGGCATATATTTTTAAGTTTTTTGTTTCAATCATTATATTTCCCAACAATTATTTTTCTAAATTTTTGAGTGCATCTTTATTATTACCGACAACCATTGCAACTTTTTTACATGTTTTCATTTCGTTACAATCACCGCAAGTTTCATACTTTTTATTCATGGCACATTGTCTTATTTGGCAAAGTTTATCGCAAAATACTGTTTTTTTGCCGTCTATTCTGCAACCTTCACAGTTAATCATTTCCGGAGTAATGGTAATATTGTTTAGTTTGCTCCATTCGACTGCAACTTTTTTTCTTAAGTCGTTATCATTATTTATTGTTGCCAATCTTGCTTCACATTTTTCACAATCCAACCCGCAATATGCAATAAAATTTTTCATATATTTCTCCTATTCAATACATTTAAAGAGCATGGCCTCCGGAAACTTTTATTACTTGCCCGGTAACCATTTTTGCCTGCTTGCTTGCTAAAAATAAAATAGTTTCGGCAATATCTTCCGGTTGAATTAACTTTCCCATAGGAATTATCGGAATAACCGATTTTTCCAGTTCGGTATCAATCCACCCTGTTTGAGTCGGTCCCGGAGCAACACAGTTTACCGTAATTCCATATTTTGCTACTTCAAGAGCAATACTTCTGGTAAGTGCTTCCAAAGTTGCTTTACTTGCTCCATAAGTAATTTGACCTGCAAAAATTTGTGATGAGTCTGTAGAAATATTTATAATTCTTCCGTAATCACCATGATGTTTAACAAATTCTCTTGTCATCAAAATGCTTCCACGGACATTAACCGCAAATGTATCGTCAATAACTTTTTGTGTAATTTTTTCTATTGTATCAAAGCCGTCCATATCACCGTCTGCAGCATTGTTAACAAGAACATCAGCTTTTCCGTATTTTTCCATAACAATTGAATATATTTTCTTTACATCATCTTCTTTAGTAATATCATTTTCCAAAACAATATAATCTGCATTCATTTCTTGTAGTTTGTTTTCTACAATATCTGTATTTTCTGCATTTGCTTTAAAATATCTGTCTGCTCCGTTTTTATCTGTTTTATTTTCATCAAACTGTCTGAAAATTTTCTTATATACTAACACAACCTTTGCTCCTTCCCTTGCAAAAGCAAAAGCAGTTGTTGCACCGATTCCTTGCGGATTATTTGCTCCCGTAATTATAGCTACTTTATCTTTTAATCCATAATTAACCATTTATATTTTCTCCAATAAAACAACGGTTTCAATATGGTAAGTTTGCGGGAACATGTCCACCGGACAAACTTTTATAACTTTATATTTTTCATCTTTTGTAATAAGTTTTAAATCTCTTGCCAAAGTTGACGGATTACATGAAACATAAACTATCTTTTTAGGATTTAAGAACAAAAGATGTTCTATAACATTTTCAAAAAGTCCCGCACGTGGCGGATCTATAATAACACAATCGAACTTTTTATCATTTTGTTTTACCCAATCTTGTGCAGGTTGTGCAAAAAATTCTATGTTATTTATATTATTTATTTGAGCATTATGTTTGGCGCTTTCAATAGATTCTTTTCTTCCACTTGTTCGACGCCGACAACTGACTTTACATGCGGGGATAAACATATTCCTATTGCTCCCGTTCCGCAATACATATCAAGTAAAGTGTCCTGTTTGTCGGGTTGTAAAAGTTCTATTACTGTGTTATATAAAACTTCCGTTGCTTTTGTGTTGGTTTGAAAAAAAGAAAACGGTGCAACGGAAAAATTAAATTTTTGTTTTGCTACTGTTAAAGTTTCGGTAATGTTTTCATTACCATATAACAATGTTATACTTTCGGCATTAACCGCATCGGAAAATTTCGAGTTTTGTGTCCAATATATACTTGAACAAAAAGAAGATAACTGTTTTACTACACTATCAAAAAAGTTTTTGTTTATATCTTCTTGTTTGTTGGTAACGATATTTACAAGCAAATCACCGGTATTAACACCTTTTCTTAAAACAAGATGTCTGAAAAATCCTTCATGAGATTTGTTGTTGTATGCTTTTAAGCCTGTATTTATTGCAAACTCTTTTACTGTTTCACATGCTTTTATAATATCTTCATGAGAAATGTAGCATGGCGGGACCTCGGAATATTTATAAAAACTACCCTTACAATGTAATCCCAAGTTCAGTTTTTCTGTATCTCTGTCGTTATAGAAGCTGAACTCCATTTTGTTTTACCCAATCTTGTGCAGGTTGTGCAAAAAATTCTATGTTATTTATATTATTTATTTGAGCATTATGTTTGGCGCTTTCAATAGATTCTT
>CACWKJ010000002.1 GCA_902761395.1 uncultured Elusimicrobium sp.
CATTATAATGTGCTGGATTTCACGAAATTATCCGCAGCACTCATTACGGCCTTATAATATTTCTTTAACAATTCATGATCTTCGGTCTTATCAACCAAAGAAAGTTTTTTACTTTTATTATCGAACGTAAACGATTGTATTGAATCGTCAACTAAATTATACTTTATTGCAATATTATCTTTCAAAACAACTCCGTCAACATTTAATGCAATATTATCTTCCGTATCAAACAAATTATTTCCGAACGAAGTATACTTTGCCGATGATAACGACAAATTATACAAAGTAGGCATTATATCCATTTGAGAGCCGAACACTTTTGTGTTCACCTTTTGAATATTCAAATCTTTTTTTATTTGTTGCGGTATATAAATATAAAAAGGAACTGCATATCTTACAAAAGTTTCTTCCGGAACATAATTTGAAAGTTCTCTTAAATTATGGTCACCGGTAACGGCAATAATGGTATTTTCCGCGAATTTGGATTTTTTCACATCGGTTATAAACTTTGCAAGTTGTCTGTTTGCAAACTGATAAACTTTAAACAGATTTTTATTATTTAAATCTTTTGATGACATCATCTTTCCCACACTCGCAGGAACAGTTAAAGGTAACGGTTTATAATCATCGGAAACTTTATACGGAGGATGAGTTTGTGTCGTTATCGCATAAATAAATTTCGGTTCCGTTACATCTTCATCAAACAAATGTTTTTCCACCAATTCAAAAAGTTTATCGTCGTTTATTCCCCAGGAATGTCTGTCTTTAGCATCTGCGTGAATACTGCCTTCCCCTATAATATCGTCAAATCCCTGCACTTTAAAAAATCCTTCCAAATCTCTCCATGTCATGCTGCCGCCATATAGTGCCATTGAATGATAACCGGCTTTCTTATACGGTAATACCATAGAACTTGCAAACTGGCAAAAAGCATCTTGTGTTTGTGTAATTTGGTTCACATAAGGTCTTTGCGGTATTCCCAATGTTATAGACTCTATTGCATGAATCGTTATAAATCCCGCCGCTAAAAAATTGTAGAATACAATATCTTTATCAAAATGATTTTTCAGTTCTCCCATAACATCGAATTCTTTACTGTTATTTAAAACAGGCATTTCACCGAACCCTTCCATAACTATAAGAACAACATTAGGTTTATTTGTTTCCAAACTTTTGTTTTCCGCGGTCACTTTGTTTATGGCACTGTTATAATCGGAAACATCTTTATATTTGGATAAAACGGTTAAATCCTGCATTATTCTATCTTTGTCCGAATATTTAAAAACGTTCTGTAAATTGATAGCATTTTTTGCATTTTTAATTTTTAAATATATCGTGTCTGCCAACGGATGTATCGGATTTACACAAAGTTTATTTATAAACTGGTTAGGTGAAATTTGCGAATAAAAAAGGCCTAACGGGAACATCGAAAAAGAGCCCCTGGCAAAAATAAAATTCAAACACAATATTATAAGAACTGTTATAAACTTTTTGGTTTTAGACCAATACAATGTATTGAATATTCTTTCGTTATATTTAAGTTCTTTGTATGTCCATTTAGACAATTCAAATATGAAAATTGCCAAAACAGCAAACACTATAACAAGGAAATAAAATCTGTAATCGGACAATATGGTTTTTATTAAAGCAAAAGTATCATCTTCAAAAAAGCCGAAAATCATTAAATTGTAGTGATCTTTGAAATAAGCATAAAAAGCCAAATCTACAAATATTGCCAAAAACATTAAAGTAAATATTGCAAAATAATAGTATTTAATAAAAGAAATTATTTTCTTAAAGAAAGGATAACTTTTTAACAACAAACATATTAAAAACAACAATGTTACGGGCGCATTTATATATGCAACTACAGATAAATCAAATCTGAAACCCATCCAAAAAGCTTTTAATACATACAATTTCATTGAAGATATTGCTGAAAAGTCCGCGAAATATACAAAGAAGAAAAACCTATAAACAGCAAGAAACACGAGAACTACAATGTTTATAGGTATAATAAAAACAAAACTGTTTAATATAACATTAAAATTAAATCTTTCTTCCATATATCAGTAGATTATAGCATTTAAAAAATATTAGAACAATGATTTTATTGATTTGGAAATGAAATAAAAAAATCGGGGAGGCGGGACTTGAACCCACGGTCTCCTGCTCCCAAAGCAGGCGCGTTAGCCAACTACGCTACTCCCCGAAACGATATATATACAACCAGGTTAAAAATTATACTAAAAATTTAATTTTTTAGCAACAGAACAAATGTTTTTACAAACGACAACAAACTAAAAAGACGGACAGATTAAATTTAATCTGTCCATCTTTTTTATAAAATCAAATTTCTAATTAGAACTTATATGAAGCACCTAACTGGAATGAAGAAGTAATTTCAGAAAGGAATCCATCATTGCCGGTAATCAACTTAACTTTGGAATTGATATCGTCGGAAACCATGAAGCAACCTACACCAAAGAAGAAATCCAATCCTTCAACATATTTATATTTAACTTTCAAATCTACTTCGTCTCCGTAATTCAAACCATTGTCTCTTGCAGCAAAATTATAGTAATCTAAAGAGAATGTGAATTTATCTTTATAATAATCCGCACCTATGTTGATAGCTCTGAAATCAATCATAGACAAAATACGAGTAACTTCTTGCTGACCGAAAACCATTCCCGGAACATAGTTTCCGAAATTTACGAAAGGTTTTATAGAAATTTTACCCGGATATTCTCCGTTCAAAAATTCTTTAACACCTTCTGTTCCGCCTTGTACTGCAAAACCTGCTCTTACTTTTGCTTTCTTTTCTAAATCATAAGAAACATCAGCTTTTATAAGATTTGCTTCGCTTTTTATAGGGGAACCTTCAGCAATTAAATCTCCGGTACTGAAAGGATTGTCTCCAGCAAAATTCATTGCAAATTCTACGGATGCTTTTAAGCCGTCTACTTCTACACTGGGTTTAACACCTACTATGTCATAGTGAGCAACTAACGGATTTTCAATGTCATACGCATAAACCTGAACATTTAAAATATCTGCTAAGTTCAAGAATTTTGCATCGGCACCTACAACGGTAGTATCTCTTCCCAAATCTATACCTCTATTATAAGCCTCTCCAGCCGCTAAAGGCATTATCAATCCGTCTACATTTAAAGGTACTCCCAAAACTTTTCCGAGATTTGCATATATGAAGTTTGCTTTTATATTTTCTTTTTCATAGTATACTGTAGCCGCATCTACGGAAGATACACTATCAAAACCTATTAAAGGTAAGTTAAGACCGAATAAAGGTTGATCGTGTCTTATACCGAAATACATTACGGAACTGTCTTCATCTCCGTAATATTGACGACCTACTTTAATACTTAAACCGTCAACATCAAACAATTTTTTTATTGTTACGTTTGCAGTTTGTACTCTTATATTATCCAAATAACTTTGAATACTGTCACCTTTGGTTGCAGAACCGTTAAGATTATCTACTAAGCCCAAAAACTTGTTCCCTTCACCCCAACTGGTAGAATAAGCCAACGAAAAATCTGCCGAAATGTTTTCAACGATATCAAATGTTAAACCTGCCGTAAGGAATGTTGTAACTCCGCTATAGTTTGAGTTAAGCATACCCTCTGATGTTTCTCCGTCTCTCATGGCTACTATACCCGGAACCAATTTTCCTAAATTTACATCATAACCGTTCTGTACACTATAACCTATTGTTTGTCCTTCTCCGTAAAATTTAACGTTTTTCATGAACAAAAAATCTGTTGCATACAAAGACTGTGTACCCAAAATTACTGCAGCCAACAAAGCTACCAACTTTCTCATCTTTACTGCCTCCTTTTGTAAATTCTTATTTACTACATAATTTAAACAATATCCGAATTATACAAAAGTAAAATACAATTGTCAAAAATTTGTAAAATTTTTGTGATTATATAGTAAAAGACAATAAAGAAAACAGCAGAGACTATGCTCTGCCGTTTTCTTTTTATAGGTAAAAAATTTGTTACACAAATTTTTTAATACATCGGAGGCATTCCCCCGCCCATCGGAGGCATTGCCGGACCGTCTTTCTTTTCAGGAATATCCGTTACAAGAGCTTCCGTTGTAAGAACAAGTCCTGCAATTGAAGCTGCATTTTGCAATGCTGTTCTTGTAACTTTTGCAGGATCAACGATACCTGCTTTTATCATATCAACAAATTCGTCGCTGTCTGCATTGTATCCGTAAGAAGCATCTTTTTTGTTTTTAATCTTATCAACTATAACCGAAGCTTCAATACCAGCATTTTCA
The DNA here is from genome assembly GCA_902761395.1 of uncultured Elusimicrobium sp. GTDB lineage: Bacteria > Elusimicrobiota > Endomicrobiia > Endomicrobiales > Endomicrobiaceae > Ruminimicrobiellum. Next base: position 4,315 of record CACWKJ010000002.1, read on the forward strand.
ATTATTTGTCTGATAGGACCTTCCAAAGATTTCTTAACTATATTTATACCTGTTTGTTCGTCACTGTCTGCACCTTTTATATCGTCAAGTACAGATTGTGCTTTAAGTAATGCAACTCCGCCGCCTGCAACAATACCTTCTTCAACACCTGCTCTTGTTGCATTCATTGCATCTTCTACTTTAAATTTCTTGGCTTTCATTTCAGCTTCTGTTGCCGCACCAACATTGATAACTGCAACTCCGCCTACCAACTTTGCCAATCTTTCCTGCAATTTTTCTTTATCATAATCTGATTTTGTTTCTTCAATTTGTTTTCTTATTTGAGCAATTCTTTGTTCGATTTCTTTTTTGTCGCCCAAACCTGAAACGATTGTTGTGTTTTCTTTATCTACAACAACTCTTTTTGCCTGACCTAACATTTCTATTGTTGCCGCATCAAGTTTTAAACCTGTTTCTTCTGAAATTACCGTTCCGCCCGTAAGAATTGCGATATCCTGCAACATTTCTTTTCTTCTGTCACCGAATCCCGGAGCTTTAACGGCGATAACTTTTAATGTTCCTCTGATTTTGTTAACAACCAATGTTGCTAATGCTTCACCTTCGATATCTTCCGCTATAATAATAAAACCTTTACCTGTTTGAACAACTTTTTCAAGCAAAGGAAGAATTTCCTGCATGGAAGAAATCTTTTTATCCGTAATTATTATATAAGGATCTTCCAACACACCTTCCATTCTTTCCGCATCTGTTACAAAGTAAGGTGAGCAATATCCTCTGTCAAACTGCATACCTTCAACAACATCCAATGTTGTATCTGCGGATTTACCTTCTTCAACGGTAATAACTCCGTCTTTACCGACTTTATCCATTGCATTTGCAATCAAATCACCGATTTCTTTATCACTTGCTGAAATTGATGCGATTTGAGCAATTTCTTCTTTGCTGGAAACTTTTTTTGCTATTTTTTTAATTTCTTCTATAACTGCTGCAACTGCTTTATCGATACCTTTCTTTATATGATTGGCATTTGCACCTGAAGTTATATTTCTTAAACCTTCACCTATCATTGTTTGTGCCAAAACCGTTGCTGTTGTTGTTCCGTCACCTGCTATATCGTTGGTTTTGGAAGCAACTTCTTTTACAAGTTGTGCACCCATATTTTCAAAAGGATCTTCAAGTTCAATTTCTTTTGCAATGGTTACACCGTCGTTTGTTACTGTAGGTGAACCGAACTTTTTATCCAATACTACATATCTTCCTTTAGGTCCTAATGTTACTTTTACTGCATTTGCAAGTTTATCTACACCGTCTTTCATAGCTTTTCTTGCATCATCCGTATACTTTAATTGTTTAGCCATTTTATATATCTCCTTTATTAGTTTATAGCTTATCGGGTTATTCGGTTATTTTTTAGTTGTTTTTGCCGTTCAACCTATAACCCCCTATCACCTTATCACCCTATAACCCGTCGTTCTTACTCCAAAATACCTAAAACATCATCTTGTGACATTATCAAGTATGCAACGTTATCTATTTTAACTTCCGTTCCGGAATATTTGCCGTACAAAACTTTATCACCGACTTTTACATCCATAGGTATAACCTTACCGTCTTTACCCATTCTGCCGTTACCTGCTGCTATAACTGTTCCTTCCTGCGGTTTTTCTTTTGCGGTGTCGGGAATAATTATTCCGCCGATTTTCTTTTCTTTTGGTTCTTCGGCTTTAACCAAAATTCTGTCACCTAATGGTCTGATTTTCATCTTGTTCTCCTCCTAATTTATCTGTATTTTTTGAGTCTTTTATTAAAATTTATTTTTAGCACTCTTACTAAACAGTTGCTAATTATATAACAAGTTTTTATTTTTGTCAATACTTTATATAAAAAAAATATTGACAAACAAAAAAATAAAAATGTAAAATACTTCCCAACACAACTATATATGATTTTAATAGAAAACTGAATAATTCACGAAAGCAAGGATGCTTTCACAAAGCAGCACGGAATGAATTATTCATTTTTTTGTGTAAAAAAACAAATTTATATAAGGAGCAAAAAAAGATGAACGCTTACGTAGAAAAAGTGTTGAAAGAAGTAGAACAAAGAAATCAGGGCGAAGCTTTGTTCTTACAAGCAGTAAAAGAAGTTTTGGAATCAATCAGCCCGGTAATTGAAAGACACAAAGAATATCAAGATGCAAGTATTCTTGAAAGAATCGTTGAACCTGAAAGACAAATAATTTTCAGAGTTCCTTGGCAGGATGATAAAGGTGCTTTCCATGTAAACAGAGGTTTCAGAGTACAATTCAATTCCGCTCTCGGGCCTTACAAAGGCGGATTAAGACTTCATCCTTCGGTAAATTTAAGTACAATTAAATTTTTGGGATTCGAACAAATTTTCAAAAACTCATTAACAGGTTTAATGATGGGCGGCGGAAAAGGCGGTTCGGATTTCGATCCTAAAGGTAAATCAGATAACGAAGTTATGAGATTCTGCCAAAGTTTTATGACAGAACTTTGCAAATATATCGATGCAGATACAGATGTTCCTGCAGGAGATATCGGAACAGGTGCAAGAGAAATCGGTTATATGTTCGGTCAATATAAGAGAATAAGAAATGTGTTCCACGGAGTTTTAACAGGTAAAGGTCTTACCTACGGCGGATCCCTTGCAAGAACACAAGCAACAGGTTACGGAGTTGTTTATTTCTGTAACGAAATGTTGAAAGACAGAGGAACTTCTTTTGACGGAAAAACAGTTGTAGTTTCCGGTTCCGGAAATGTTGCAATATATGCAGTAGAAAAAGCTCAAAGTTTGGGAGCAAAAGTTGTTGCAATGTCCGATTCCAACGGATATATATATGATAAAGACGGAATCGATTTATCTATAGTAAAACAATTGAAAGAAGTTGAAAGAAAGAGAATAAAAGAATATGCAAACTTGAAGAAGGGTGCAGTTTATACGGAAGGTTGCAAAGGTATTTGGACAATAAAATGCGATATCGCATTACCATGCGCAACACAAAACGAACTTGACGGTGAAGCAGCAAAGACACTTTTGAAAAACGGTGTAATTGCAGTTGTAGAAGGTGCTAATATGCCTTCAACACCGGATGCAGTAGAAGCATTCATAAATGCAAAAATTGCTTATGCTCCGGGTAAAGCATCCAACGCAGGCGGAGTTGCAACATCAGGTCTTGAAATGGCACAAAATTCTCAAAGACTTTCTTGGACATTTGAAGAAGTTGATAACAAATTACATCAAATTATGATCAACATTCACAAAAATGCTAAAGAAGCTGCAGAAGAATACGGAACACCGGGCAACATGGTTAACGGTGCAAATATTGCAGGTTTCAAGAAAGTTGCAACAGCAATGTTGGCTCACGGATTAATCTAATAAGTATTTGTATAATAAAAGAGCAGGAAGATTTTTCTTCCTGCTTTTTTTATTTTTACGGGAACAAAAAAAAGGAAGGAGATTTTTTCTCCTTCCTTTTTGTGTATTGTAATAAGTATTATCTCTTTGAGAATTGGAATCTCTTTCTTGCTTTTGGTCTTCCAGGTTTCTTTCTTTCTACCATTCTCGGATCTCTTGTTAAAAGACCTTCTTTTCTCAATGTATCTTTCATGGATTCATCTATTGTTAAGATTGCTCTTGCCAATGCGTGGCTGACTGCTCCCGCCTGACCGGAAACTCCGCCGCCGTTAACATTTACATAGATATCATATTTCTTTGAACCGGACCATACTTCGATAGGTTTCAAAGCAATTTTTGTGTTTCTTTGTAAACCTTTAAAATATTCTTCAACGGTTTTATCGTTTATAACAATTTTGCCTGTACCTTCAGACATTCTTACTCTTGCAACTGCATTTTTTCTTCTTCCTGCTTTTAAATAACCTGTATTCATATTTTTTTATTTCTCCTTATTTTGTAACTGCTTGTGCTTGGTGAGTATGTTCTGCACCTTTGAAAAGTTTCAATCTTTTCATTTGTTTATCTGCTAATTTATTTTGTGGCAACATTCCTTTTACTGCAATTCTTACTGCCTTTTCAGGATTTTCTGCCATTAATTTTGAATAAGGAGTTAATTTTGCTCCACCGGGATAGCCCGAGAACGAAAAAGCTGTTTTTTGTTCAAGTTTCTTTCCTGTGAGAACAATTTTTGAAACGTTTGTTAATACAACAAAGTCTCCACAATCTATATGAGATGTATAAATTGCTTTTCTTTTTCCTCTTAATAACGCTGCTACTCTTACTGCCAATCTTCCCAATACCTGACCATCAGCATCTATAAAATGCCATTTTCTTGTTATTTCTTCCGTTTTTGGAAGATAAGTTTTACCATTCTTCATTTTAGTCGAACCTACCTATTTAGTATATTAAATTTGTATTTTATATAATTTTGGGCTCATAGTCAACAGAAAGTCCACTCTTTCGCTGACTATAGGATTATAAAAATACAAAAATTTTAGTTTCTTAAAGATATTCCCAAATCTTTGTTCCACTTTTCCAAAAGAATTGCGATATCTTTATTTACTTCCGTATCGTTCAATGTCTTATCGTTGTGTCTGTAAGTTAATCTAAACGAATAACTTATTTTACCCGTGCCCAACTTCTCGTTTTCATATACGGAAAACAATGACCAATCTTTTAATATTCCGCCGTCTTTCATTACATGTTTTATAATTTTTTCTATCTTTTCAAACTTAATTGTTTTATCTGCAACAACTGAAATATCTCTTTTTACCGCAGGGAACTTTGCCACGTGTTCATAAGCGTTAATTTTGTTCTTATAATTCTTTTCTATATTTTCTATTTCAATTTCAGCATATATAACTTCATCATTTGTACTTTCTGCAACATCCGGTCTTAAAACGCCGAACTGTCCTACAACTTTACCGTGATAAACTATTGCCGCCGTTTTTCCCGGATGATAATATTTTGCAGGTGTTCTGTTTTCGGCTATTGTAAACTCTTTTGAAGGCAATATATTTGATATAACACCGCTTGCAAAATAAAAATCAAAATTAGGATTTTGTTTTGATGATTCCCACTTCCACCACGGTTGCCATACAGGGCCTGACATAAGAATTCCCAAAACTCTTCTTTCACCTTTATCATCAAATATTTTTCCCACTTCAAACAACTTTATGTCTGTTGTTGCCTGACCTATATTAAAATCAAAATTTTTCATAAGACCGGTCAACAAAGAAGGTCTTAAAACTTCGTTTTCTTTTGATATAGGATTTGCAATTTTATATGTATACTTTAAATACAATTTATCCAAATCTTTTATTTCGGCAAAGCTGTAATTCATCGCTTCGCAGAATCCGAGTCCCACCAAAGAGTTGGTTATTTGTTTTAACAATTTATCCGATCCTTTTTGTTCGGTTGAACTTATACCGGAATCTATATCCATAGGAATTTTTTCATAGCCGTTAACTCTTGCAATTTCTTCTATTAAATCAACTTCTTCTTTAATATCGTTTCTGTAAGAAGGAACTTCGGCTATAAGAACGTTCTGTACTTTTGAACTTATTTCTATACCTAAAAATCTCAATATGTTTGCTATTGTTTTTTCATCAACGGCATATCCCAAAAGTTTTTCTACTCTTTCCACTCTTAAATTTATTATAACTTTTTCGTTGTCGGGACTGTTATAATCTTCTCTTGTTTCAAGTCTTCCGCCGGCAAGTTCGGTTATAAGATTCAATGCTCTCCAACTTGCCATTTCTGCAACTTCCCAAGATGTTCCTCTTTCATATCTGTAAGATGCATCGGTGGAAATGTTTAATTTCCTTGCTGTTTTTCTAACGCTTCCCGGATTAAATACTGCCGCTTCCAAAAACACTTCGGTTGTTGCATCTGTTATTGAAGAACTTTGCCCTCCGATAACACCTGCTATTGCAAGTGCTTTTGAACCGTCTGCTATAACAAGATTGTTTTTATCCAACTCGTGAGTTTTTCCGTCGAGTGTTGCTAACTTTTCACCGTCGTTTGCTCTTCTTACCACAACTTTTCCGCCCGAAAGAGTGGTAGCATCAAAAGCATGTAACGGCTGACCTAATTCCAACATAACATAGTTGGTAATATCCACAACATTGTTAATTGATTTTACTCCGCAACTTTCAAGTTTATCTTTCATCCATTTGGGAGAAGGAGCAATTTTTACACCTGTTATATGACAACCGATATATCTTGTACACAAATCTTTATCTTTAACATCCACAAGATTTTTCTCGGCATATTTTACTGTTTTAAGCGGAGGCAATGTAACAATTTTTTGTAACTTTGCCGCAATTTCTCTTGCTACTCCCCAATGGCTTAAACAATCGCCTCTGTTGGTTGTAATTTCTATTTCCAAAATTATATCTTGTTTATCCAATACGTCTTCGAGTTTTTTACCTAAAGGAGTTTTTTCATCCAACACCATTATACCGTCGGAACTTTCTTCCAATCCCAACTCTTCTTTGGAACATATCATACCTTCGGAAGATACGCCTCTTATTTTAGATGCTTTTATGGTAAAGTCTCCGGGTAACACCGCACCGATTAAAGCAAGAGGAACAGTTTGTCCCGCTGCAACGTTTGGTGCACCGCAAACTATTTGATAATCTTTTGTTCCGTCGTTAACTTTACATATCGAAAGATGATCAGAATTAGGATGTTTTTGTCTGTCTAAAACTTTTGCCGTAATAACACCCGACCAATTTGTTCCGCCGCCTACAACCGTTGTTTCAACGCCCAAAAATGTGAGCATTTTACAAAGGTCCTGCGGCTCCATATCAAAATCCACCAACTCTTTTAGCCAATTATATGAAATCTTCATTTTTTATATATTCCTCTTTTTTATAATCAAATTAAAACTGTCTTAACACTCTTAAATCGTTTTCGTATAAAACTCTCATATCATCAATTCCGTATTTAAGCATTGCAAATCTTTCAACACCCAATCCGAAAGCATATCCCGTATATTTCTCGGGATCATATTTTACTGCTCTGAAAACATTAGGATGTACCATTCCGCATCCCAACACTTCTATCCATCCGCTGCCTTTACAAACTCTGCAACCTTTACCTCCGCAGAATACACATTTCATATCCACTTCCGCAGACGGTTCGGTGAACTGGAAATGTGAAGGTCTGAATCGTATAGGTAATTCCTGATTAAATAATCTGTTTATAAATAACTGCAATGTTCCTTTAAGTTGTGCAAACGTAATATCTTCACCGACAACTAATCCTTCTATTTGATGAAATATTGCGGAATGTGAAGCATCGGTTGCTTCATTTCTGTAAACTCTTCCCGGCACAATAACTTTTATAGGAGGTTTTGATTCTTCCATAATATGTATTTGTGCTGCCGAAGTTTGTGTTCTTAACAAGTTTTCCGAATTTTCAAGATAAAATGTATCTTGAGTATCCCTTGCAGGATGATCTTTAGGAATATTTAATGCTTCAAAATTGTACCAATCGGTTTCTATTTCTCTGCCGCCGGTAACATTAAATCCCAAAGAAACGAATATATCACTCATTTCTTCTATTGCTTTACTTATTATATGGTAATGACCTTTGGAAAAATTAAAAGAAAAAGCGGGAGATATATCTATCTTCTCGTTCTTCATTTTTTCTTCCAAAAGTTTGTTTGTTATTTCTTTTTTCTTTGCTTCCATCGCTTCGTTAAGTTGTGTTTTTGCCAAATTAACCTGCGAACCTACTTCTTTTTTCTCTTCTATCGATAACGAAGAAAGAGATTTTAAAATTTCGGTAATTTTACCTTTCTTACCCAAATATTCAACTTTGATATTTTCAATATCTGCAAGTTGTGCGGCTTGAAGCTTATTTAATGCTTCGTTAAGTATTCCACTGATATTATTATTCATTGTTCATTCCCGTAATCTTACTAATATGTTCTTTTGCGACCTTGTTTTCTTTATTTAATTCAAGCGTTTTATCGTACATCTGTTTTGCTTTAACAAAATCCTGTCTTTCTTCATATATCAACCCTAAACTGCAATATGCCTGCCAACATTTAGGATCTTTTTCCAACACCTTATAAAACTCTATTTCCGCTTCTTCAAACTTACTGTTCAAAAAATAAAAGTTCGCCAACTCCAACAATTGTTCCTGTGTACTTTCTTCTGCCATATATAACCTACAACTTTTTAAACTTTTTCAACTGTTCGTCTTTTCCTACAACCACCAAAATATCGTTTTCCAATATTTCGTCATCCGGACCGGGAGCAATATTTGTTTCTTCTTTAATATCACTTTGTCCGTCATCGTTTATAAAAGGAACATTTCTTTTTATTGCTATTATGTTTACTCCGTACTTGTTTCTTATGTTTGCACTTTTTATTGTCTTTTTCCAAAAAGGTTCCGGAGCAATTATTTCCACAAGATTATAATCTTTGGAAAATTCTATCTGTTCCAATATATTCGGACTTGCCATACTTTCCGCAAGTTTTTTTGCCATTTCAAGTTCCGGATAAATAACTTTATCGGCACCTATTTTCACTGCAATTTTTGAATGCCACATACTTGTACATTTTACAATTACGTTAGGCACTCCCAAATCTTTTGCTATAAGGGTTGCAAGAATACTTGTTTCAATATCTTCACCCATAGAAATTATAACTGTATCGCAGTCTGCAATTCCGGCATCTTTTAAAGATATATCATCGGTTGCATCTGCCACTATTGCCTGTGTTACAAAAGAACTTATTCTGTTAACTACTTCTTCTTTATGGTCAATCGCAAGTACAGGGAATTCTCTTGCTGCCAATTCTTTTGCAACATTTGAACCGAATGTTCCTAACCCTATCACTCCAAATTGTTTTTTTGCCATAATTTCTCCGTTTGTTACAGTTTTTATCCTATAAGGATTCTGCCTTCAGGATATTTTATATTGTTTGCAACAGGTTTTCTGTTCATCAAATATATAAGTATCGTTATTGCTCCGATTCTACCTACAAACATAGCCAATATCAACAATATTCGGCCCGTTACAGACAGTTGCGAAGTAATACCAAGCGACAACCCTACGGTACAAAAACCGGATACCGCTTCAAATATAACTTTTAATGTGTCAAGTTGCGGTTCCACAAACAACATCAAAGTAATAAACAATACAACCAACACTATCATAAGTATAAATACCAAAAGAGCTTTTCTTACCAAATCGTAATCCATACTCTTTTTGGCAAGGACATAATCATCCTGCCCTTTTATAACACTTCTTATAAATACAAAGACCAATGTTAAGGTGGTAATTTTGATACCTCCGGCAGTACTGCCCGGTCCGCCGCCTATAAACATTAATATTATTAAGAAAAATGCGGTAAATGTTGTCATGGTAGACATCGGCAAAGAGTTAAACCCTGCCGTTCTTGAACTTATTGCCTGGAAAATCGAATTGTTTACAACCCAACCCCAAGAAGAATCATGATTTATAAATGTACAAGCCTGGCCTGCACAAAAAGCAACAAACCCCAATCCTATTAAAAGTGCGGTCATCCATAAAATTACTTTTGAATGAAAAGTAAGTTTTATGTTTTTGCCTCTGATTTTATCCATTACGTCCACTAATACAAAAAATCCGAGTCCGCCCAAAACAACAAGTGCTACAACAGTATAAAGTACTGTCGGGTTACTTGAAAATCCTTCCAAACTGTTACCGAAAGGGCTGAACCCCGCATTACAAAAAGCGGATACGGAATGAAATATTCCGCAATATATTGCTTTTCCCAAAGGGAAATCTTTCAAGAAACCGAAAGTAAGAACTATCGCACCCAACAACTCTATATTAAGCACAATAAATACTGCTTTTTTTAATAATTTAAAGAGCTCACTGAAAGAACTTATATCAAAAAGTTCCTGCATTATTTTTCTGTCTTTTAAAGCCATCTTACCTATTAAAAGACCTAATCCTGTTGAAACTAACATGTACCCAAGACCGCCGATTTGTAATAATAAAAGTATTATTATTTGCCCGAATTGAGTAAAGTAAGTTCCTATATCTACAACCGTTAAACCCGTTACACAAACTGCCGATGTAGCGGTAAACAAACACGTCAACACCGAGAAAGCAGCACTATCTTGCCTTGCAAAAGGTAGGCACAACAATGCTGTTCCCAAAATTATTAAAGCTATAAAAAATAAAATTATAGTTTTAACAGGTGATCCGTTCATCCGCTATTATGCAGCTTTTGCTATTTCTACCAATTGTTTAAATGCTGCATTATCGGTAACTGCAATTTCTGCAAGCATTTTTCTATCCAAAATAACGTTTGCTTTTTTAAGACCGGAAATAAATCTGTTGTAAGATAAACCTTCTTCTCTTACTGCAGCATTCAATCTTACTATCCACATTCTTCTGAATGTTCCTTTCCTGTCTTTTCTGTCGTTATATGCATATACTAAAGATTTTTCAACTTGTTGGATAGTCATTCTCCAACGATTGTTTTTATCTGAATAGTAACCTTTAGAAAGTCTAAAGACTTTTTTCTTTCTTTGTCTTGTTTGAACAACGTTTTTTACTCTCATTATCTTTTCTCCTTAATTTTCTTAAAACAAAAAACTACTTTGCGTAAGGCATAAACTTTGCCATTCTTTTCATATCAGTACCATCTACTATTTGAGATTTTCTCAATTTTCTTGTTGTTCCGCCGGGATTTCCGGTAAGTAAATGTCTGTTACCTGATTTTTTATACTTCAATTTACCTGTTCCGGTAGCTCTGAATCTTTTCTTTGCGCCGGTGTGAGTTTTCATTTTAGGCATAATTAGCATTCCTCCAATATTTTATTTTTTAATTTTAGAATCTTTCTTTTTAGGGGTTAAGGTTGCAAAAGACCTTGTTCCCATAGAAGACAATTTTCCTTCAACTACTGCTATATCTTCAACTGCCGTTTGAACTTTTTCCAATACGGCAAGACCTAAATCTTTATGTTGCATTTCTCTTCCCGAAAACATAACGGTTATTTGAACTTTATCTCCGTCTTCAAGAAAATCTCTTATCTTTTTTAACTTTACGTTAAAATCGTTTTCGGCAATTCTTGTTCTGAGTCTGACTTCTTTCAACTGCATATTTTTCTGTTTCTTTTTAGACTCTTTTTCTTTTTTCGCCATTTCATAACGAAACTTTGAAAAATCTATAATTTTACATACAGGCGGTTTAGCTTGCGGAGCAATTTCTATTAAATCCTGCCCTGCATCTCTTGCTTTTTGTAAAGCAACCGCTATTGGTACTACACCTACTTGTTCACCTTTCTCATCAATAAGTCTTACTTCCGGTACTCTTATGTACTGATTAGTACGATATCTTCGAATATCTATACAATCCCCCTCGCAGGACTTTCACCTGCAAAAATAAAAAAAATAGAACGGATAAAGATACCCGTCCCTATATATAAAGAATATAATTCTAAACTTCTAAAACCTTTTCCCTAAAAATAAGGTGAAGGTGAGTCGGGACGACTTCTTTACCAATTTAGCTTGATTATTATAATTAAATTATTTTAAAAAGTCAACAGTACAAATACAATTAGTAATTAGAAATTAGCAATTAACGGCAAGTTTTCTTTTTTGTCATTCCGTAATGTTGTAATACGGAATCTATAGAAAAATATCAAAAATTCCTTGCAAAAGAAAAAAAAGGAAAATATTTAGATAGATTGCGGATCGGAGTCCGCAATGACAAACGAAAATACAATTGCTAATTACTAATTACTAATTCCTAATTGCTGATTGATTTTAAGATTGCTTCTTCCATGGAAGACGGATCGGCAACATTTTTACCGGCAATATCAAATGCCGTTCCGTGTCCGGGTGAAGTTCTTACAAAAGGAAGTCCCGCGGTAACGTTTACTATTTTCTTGGGATTTAATATTTTTAAAGGTAACATTATTTGATCGTGATACATTCCGACAATCAAATCATACTTATATTTTAAGAACTTTGCCCATGCAACATCAACAGGATAAAGTCCGCAAATATTGTATCCTTTTTTCTTCAATTCTTTTATTGCGGGAATAATTTTTTCTTTTTCATCGTTACCTAAAATTCCGTTATCGCCGGCATGAGGATTTAATGCACATACCAAAATTTCAGGCTTTCTTTTTAAAAAAGATTTAACAAAATCCGCCGAAAGTGCTGTTGTTAAAACAATATCTTTTTTAGTTAAAACCGACGAAACTTTTGATGTGGGCAAATGTCTTGTTACCATAACGGAATTTATGTTATCGCAAATCATCATCATACAATAATTTTTTGTTTTTGTAAGTGCGGCCAAAAATTCCGTATGTCCCGAATATTTTAGCCCTGCATATTTAAACGATTCTTTGGATACCGGTGCGGTAACCATAGATTTTGCTTGTCCGTTCATACACATTTTTACGGCTTGTCTTATGGCATCACAAGCAATAAGTCCCGATATTTTTGAAGGCTTTCCCAAAACAAATTTTTCGGAATAGTTTGAAGAAAAAACAAATTCCGTTTTTTTTGATTTTTTGTTTATATCAAAATATTTTGATATTACATTTTTGTCACCGACAACAACAGGGCTGCAAACCCTTTGAACTTTCAAAGAATTTACAGCCCTTAAAACTATTTCCGGACCTATACCCGCCGGGTCACCTATTGTTATTGCTACTTTCGGTTTTAACATCTGTTACCAAACTTGGTTAATCTTTATATTTGATTTGGATTTTAAACCTTCCACCCATTTATCATAAAGTTTTTTACCGTTTTGTCTGTACAAAACTTCCGCCAAATCGTTTCTTACATCTTCAAATGTAAAAGGTTGACTTGCTCTGCTTTCCGTTACTCTTATAAAGTGGTATCCGGAATCTGTTTGTACCGGTTCTTTTGTATATTGACCTACAGTCATACCGAATGCTTTTTCTTCCAATCTTTTATCCAAATCACCTTTTACTACAAAACCCATATCACCTTTTCTTTGTTTAAGCAAAGAATCTTCGGAATATTTTTCCGATATTGCGGAAAAACTTGCACCGGAAGCCAACTCTTTTTTAACACTTGCAACTCTGCCTTCCGCGGCTTTTCTTTCCTGCGGTGTGGCATTTTTGTCGCACTTAATATAAATTTGGTTCAATCTTACTTGTTCCGAAGACATTCTTTTCAACAATTTTGCAACAGCATCAACAGTTTCTTCGTCTTCTTTAGGAAGTCCGAGATTTTCGCCTTTCATTTTAGCTCTTACGTTATCATAAAACTTTTTAACTTCTGTTTCGCTGGGTTGTTTTATGTTGTTTTTCATTTCTTTTTCAATAAGTTTTTGTACCATCAATTGTTCTTCTATTCTTTTTTCAAACTGCATTTGAGTTAAACCTTCTTTTTTCAATTCAGCTTGAAAAGTTTCATCGTTACCGAATCTCTTTTTTACTTGATTTACAGCTTCATCAAGCTCTCTTTTAACAACTTTTATTTTTTGTTTTTTTGCCTCTTGTGTCAAAATCATCTGTTCGATTTTTTGTTCCAAAATCTGATTTTTTAATTCGTTTAATTTTGCATCGCTTTGTTCGGCTACCGGGGACATCGCCATATACTGTTGAACCATAGGCTCAACTATTTTATTGAACTCCGAACTCATTAACGGTTCTCCGTTAACTATTGCCAAAGCTTTATCAACAACTTCCTCAGCAAAACAAACTCC
>CACWKJ010000003.1 GCA_902761395.1 uncultured Elusimicrobium sp.
ATATTCCATTCTTTCGGGTTCACTTGCGGAATGGTTCTTCCTATAACAAGTGCCATAAAAGTTTTCTTTTATCCTACACCGTTACATTATAAAATTATTCCTGAACTTATTTATGATACAAACTCAACAATTACATTTACTACACCTACTTTCTTTAGCGGATACGGTAAAAGTGCACATGCTTACGACTTTTATTCTATAAGACTTGCAGTTGCTGGTGCCGAAAGAGCAAAAGAAGAAACAGCAAAGAGTTTATTTACGAATTTCGGTATAAATCTTTTGGAAGGTTACGGAGCTACGGAAACAGCCCCTGTTCTTTCGGTAAATACTCCTATGTATCATAAAAAAGGTTCCGTGGGTAGAATTTTCCCGGGAATGCAAATGAGATTGGATGAAGTTCCCGGAATAAAAGACGGCAAAAAACTTGTAGTTAAAGGCAGAAATGTGATGTTAGGTTATATAAAGAGCGATAATCCGGGTATAATACAACCTTTGGAAGACGGTTGGTATGATACCGGTGATATCGTTTCCGTAGATAAAGATAATTTTATTACCATAAAAGGCAGAGCAAAGAGATTTGCAAAAATTGCCGGTGAAATGGTTTCGTTAACCGCCGTAGAAGAAATGATAACGGCTCTTTGGCCTACTTATCAACATGCGGTTGTTACAATACCGGATGAAAAGAAAGGTGAACAGTTGATACTGTTTACTACAAGGCCTGACACTGTTTTCAGTGAAATAAGTGCTGCTTTTAAAGCGCAGGGTTCAAGTGATTTGTTTGTTCCTAAAAAGATAAAAGTGTTGGAAGAAATGATTATTATGGGTAACGGTAAAGTTGATTATGTTACACTTGGCCAAAAAGCACTTGAGTTGTTTAACTAATTTAAATATCTGTCATCCCGTACTTGATACGGGATCTATAAAAAATGTTCTTTATATACTTTTTAAAATTTCTCATTTTCAAGCACTAAAGCTATTCATTTGAAAATTTTAAAGCCGTGCTCCAACTTGAAAAATCCTAACAACCTAATGTAACGGATTTTTCTTTAAACATGTTCGCACTAAAAAACTTTAAGAGATTTATAGTTTTTTACTTTAAAATTTTCTGCATTCATAGACAGCTTTAATTGTGCTTTTTAAATGAAAATTTTAAAAGAATTATGGTATGTAAAAGATCCATTGTAGTTATGATTAAAATACTATAATGGGTTTTAAAATATACAAAAAGATTTATAATGTATAATGTATTATACATAAAGATTAAGGAAGTTCGATTATGAGTACAAGAGAAGATGTAAGAAATGTAGCAATAATAGCCCATGTTGACCATGGTAAAACAACAATAGTAGATTCAATGTTGAAGGTTGCCGGTGAATGGACAGTTAAAGATGATGAAGTTCAAGATACCGTTTTGGATTCCGATCCCATTGAAAGGGAAAGAGGGATTACAATCCTTGCAAAGTGTACTTCAATAAAATATAAAGATCATACCATAAACATAGTAGATACTCCGGGACATGCCGATTTCGGCAGCGAAGTTGAAAGAGTATTGAAAATGGTGGACAGTGCAATTCTTATGGTGGATGCGGCCGAAGGTCCTATGCCGCAAACAAGATTTGTTTTAAGAAAAGCATTGGAACTCGGTTTAAATCCCATAGTTGTTATAAACAAAATGGATAAACCGCAAGCCAATGCCAGTAAAGCAATAGATGATATATTTGAATTGTTTATGAAACTCGGTGCAACAGACAGGCAACTTGATTTTCCTATTTTTTATGCTTCCGGCAGGGAAGGTTGGGCAAGCACAAAGATAGATGCCAAAGGAACGGATGTTTCTCCGTTACTTGACGGCATAATAAAATATGTTCCGGCACCTGAAGCCGATAAAGATAAACATTTGCAAATGCAAATAACAATGATAGATTATAACAACTTTTTAGGCAGAGTGGGTATCGGAAGAATTTTAAACGGTTCAATAAAAAAAGGTCAAACGGTTCTTCTTGTAAATAAAGACGGATCAACTCAAGCAAAAGCGGTAAAAATAGAAAAGTTTTTAGGACTTTCAAAGGTTGAAGTTGAAGAAGCCTGGGCCGGGGATATTGTTTCGATATCCGGTCTTGAAGGATTAAAAGTCGGTGACACAATTTGTGAATTGGAACATCCGTTACCGCTTGAGCCTTTAGCAATAGATGAACCGACAATATCTATGGACTTTTTGGTTAACGATTCACCTTTTGCAGGCAGGGAAGGTAAATTTTTAACATCAAGACATTTAAAAGCAAGACTCGAAAAAGAAGCTCAAACCAATGTCGGTTTAAAAGTTGAAGAACTTGAAGGTGAAGGAAGATTTAAAGTTTCCGGCAGAGGTGAACTTCATTTAACCGTTCTTATAGAAAATATGAGAAGAGAAGGTTTTGAACTTGCAGTATCAAGTCCTGAAGTTATTTTTAAAGAAGTTGACGGGAAAATGTGCGAACCTATGGAATATCTTATTCTTGATATAGATTCCGATTTTCAGGGAGTAGTTTTTGAACTTATCGGTAAAAGAAGTGCACAACTTGAAAATATGGTAAGTGAAGGTAAAGATCATTTAAGGTTGGAATATATTATTCCGTCAAGAGCATTGATAGGATTTAAAAACGAATTTTTAACCGCGACAAAAGGTACCGGAATAATGCATCACAGTTTTTACGGATATTTACCGAAAGCGGATATTTCTTCTTTAAGAGGTAACGGAGTATTTATTGCTATGGCTCCGGGAAAAACCACCGCTTATGCTTTACATAATTTGGAAGACGGCGGAGAAATGTTTGTAGGTCCGGGTGAAGAAGTTTATGAAGGTATGATAGTCGGACAAAATTCCAGAGAAAGAGATCTTGTGGTTAATCCGTGCAAACCTAAAAAACTTACCAACATGAGAAGTAAAGCGGCAGATGAAGCATTAACATTAACACCGCACAGAGTTATGAGTTTGGAACAATCCGTGGAATATATTGCTCCCGACGAACTTGTGGAAATTACACCGACATCGTTAAGGTTAAGAAAAAAGATATTAAATGCTTTGGACAGAAAAAGAACGGCAAGAAACGAAAGATACGAAGAAGCCCAACTCGAGCAGGAAGATTAATATAGTTGTGTCATTCCGGACTCGATCCGGAATCTATGGAAAATAGTTCTTTTAAAATTTCTCATTTACAAGCAAAAAAGCCATTCGTTTGAAATTTTAAAAAACATATTTATTGTCGTTTTAAAAATGGTATAATAGGAAAAAATTATTTTAAATAGGAGCAGGTAAGTATGAAAAAGTTATTTTTATTGGCAGTAGCAACAGTTATGTTGTTTTCAACAGCAGTATTTGCAGGAACAAAAGAGGGTTTGGAATTGGAATTGAAACAATTGGCGGTTAGTATCACAAGTACCGAAGTTCACAATTCTTCAGTAGCATTTACAAATGCAAGATTAACAGCCGATCCGCAAACAGCAATTCAAGGTAAATTGGATTTTGATGCAAGATATTTTTTACCTAAATTCTTGTGGACAAATAATCTTTATATGGAATACGGTAAAACAACAGTAAGACCGGTAGACAAAGAAGAACTTACAACGGAAAATGCAGATAAAATTACCGTAACATCGGATTTAACATACAGATTATGGACAGTAGGAGAAGATTTTATAGGCGGTTTTGAAGCCGGTCCTTTTGTAAATATCGGTTATGAAACGGAATTTGATGCACCTGAAATCGAAATAGAAGAAGGAGTAAAAGAAACAGGTAACAGAAAACAAATTCTCAGAGGTAAAGCCGGTGCAAAACTTTTTGAAGGTAAATATTTGAAAGAATTGTATGCAGCATATGTTTTTGAAAGAGATTTTACTTATACACCGGAAACAAACAGATCAGCTTTTGAAGCAGGTTTCAAAGCAGAAGCTGAAATTAGAGAAGGTGTAAAATTAGTAGCATGGTCATATTACAGAGATTATTTATCACAAACAGAAGAATATATCAGCGATTTGGATTATGAAGTGGAAGCGGAATTAAGACTTGATGTAAAATTATGGAACAATCTTTCCGTAGCACCTTTTGTTAACTATTATTGTGCAGCAGCACAACATTTTAATTGTGTAGCAGACAATTGGTACACAGGTGTACAAATTTCTTACAGCACATTCTTTAAAAAAGCTGACGAAATATAATTTTAAGTTAACATAATAAAAATAAGCTCTATTGTTAAAATAGGGCTTATTTTTTTTGTCAATAAATGGTAAAATTACTCTAATAATATTATAGGAGAATTTTATATGAAAAATATGCCGGAATTTAATAAAGTATCAAAACAATTATTACAGGCAATGCCTTACCAATATGTCGGTAACAACATAAATGTTTGTATAGAAACAGACGAATTTACATGTCTTTGTCCGTGGACGGGACTTCCTGATTTTGCACATTTAAAAATTCAGTATGTTCCCAACAAAGTTGTTGTTGAACTAAAATCTTTAAAAATGTATTTGCAGTCTTACAGAATGGTTGGTATGGTTCACGAATCCGTAGTAAACAGTATTATGAAAGATATTAAAGCATTGTTAAAACCGAAACAAATATACGTTGAACTCGTATTTAAAATCAGAGGCGGAATTACAACAACAGTTTCCGCAGGCAGCATTAAAGAAGGTAAAAAATAAATGTCAAAATCGATAGCATTTGTCGGTAACCCTAATGTCGGCAAATCGGTAATATTTAATAAACTTACAGGTCAGTATGCCGTTGTTTCAAACTACGCCGGAACGACAGTTGATGTTACAAGAGGAAATATTACAATCGGCAGTGAACAGTACCAGGTTGTAGATACTCCCGGCACATACTCTTTAATGCCGTTATCCGAAGACGAGCAAGTTACAAGAGATTTAATAATAAAAGAAAAGCCCAACATTATAGTGCAGGTTTGCGACATGAAAAATATAGAAAGGTCGCTGCACTTGTTCTGTGAACTTGCATTGTTTAAAATTCCTATGGTGTTGGTTTTGAACATGAGAGATGAAGCCATTCAGTCGGGAATTAGAATAAATATAAAAAAATTAACGGAAATTTTGGGTGTTCCTATAACCTGCTGTACGGCAACAACCGGCGACGGTGTAAGTGATATTTTAAAAATCATACCGCAGGCAACCGTAAGCAATTTAAACATCGAATATAAAAACAATAAAGATATTTTAACAATAGAAAACGTTTTAAAAGATAAAACTTCAATATCTAAAGCGTTATCCGTATATTTGTTGTCGGGCGATAAAGATATAAAACAGTATGTTCCGCAAAAGTTGCAGGAAAAAGTTTTTAAGTTGGTATCGGATACAGTTAAAAACGAATACAAAATGTTTGCGGCACAAATATTTCACGATAACAATGAAACAATATTAAAAATCGTTTCCGAAGTAAAAAAAATAAAACACAGAAAACATAAAAGTGTTATGGAAAAGATAGGCAACATTTGTTTGCATCCGTTTTGGGGAACGATAATAATGTTGTTCATTATTTTTATAATGTACGAATTTATAGGAGTGTTTGTTGCAGGTGTCGTTGTAGATTGGATACAAACGAAAGTTTTTGAAGAATTAATAAATCCGTTTATTGCAAACTGTTTTGATTATTTGGGAACGGGACCGGTTGTAAATTTTATAAAAGATTTGTTTGTAGGTCAGTACGGAATTTTTACAATGGCAATACCGTACGCTTTTGCAATAATCTTTCCTATAGTTATTGCATTTTTTTCTTTTTTCGGAATATTGGAAGATTCAGGTTATTTACCGAGATTGTCGGTAATACTTAACAGGTTGTTTTCACTTGTAGGTTTAAACGGTAAAGCCGTTCTTCCTATGGTGTTGGGAGTAGGTTGCGGAACGATGGCTGTGCTAAGTTCAAGAATACTTGAGACAAAAAAAGAAAGGATGATAGTTGTAATTTTGTTATCTCTTTCAATACCGTGTTCCGCACAGTTGGGAATTATTCTTGCAATGTTATCGTCCGTATCATATAAAGCAACAATAGTTTGGTTGTTATGTATATTGTTTTCGCTTTTCCTGGTAGGAAAAATTTTAGATTTTTATGTTAAAGGCGAGTCTACAAACTTTATTATAGAAATTCCTAAAATGAGAATACCGTCAATAATAAACATTTTATCTAAAGTTAAAATGAGACTTGTTTGGTACATGAAAGAAGTTGTTCCTTTATTTATTTTGGCTACGGTCGGTTTGTTTTTTATGGATAAAATTCATTTGCTTACAACACTTGAAAGATGGTTTTCACCGATAGTAGTAAAATTTTTAGGGTTGCCTGTAGAAACGACAAGCACATTTATTATGGGTTTTTTAAGAAGAGATTACGGAGCATCCGGAATTTATACTTTGGCACAAGACGGACTTTTATCCGGAACACAAATTTTGGTTAGTGCGGTAGTTATAACATTGTTTGTTCCTTGTCTTGCACAAAGTTTGATGGTAATAAATAGCGATAACGACTTATGCTGTATTGTTTGGCGGATTATTAAGATTTTTATTGTCGGGATTTTAAAGACATGAAAACAAAACTTATAGAAAACAACAGTAACGATTTAGTTGTGTTTTTAACAGGTTGGGGATGCGACGATAACCAGTTTAAAAATTTTTCTTCAAGCAAAAATTTGTTATTGTGTTGGGACTATTGTACATTGGATTTTGAGTTTGATTTCAGTAAATATAATAAAGTAAGTTTATTAACTTATTCTGCGGGCGTTTTGATAGCATGTTTGCTGCAGGATAAATTTCCTGAATTCGATAAAAAAGTTGCCGTAAACGGTAATCCGTTAATGACAGATAAGAAGTTCGGTATAAGCAAAAAAATTATAGATTTAATGTTGAACTTAAATTTAGATAACTGCATGGACTTTATATCAACCTATCTTGTCCACGATGAACAAGAACTTAAAAAGTTTCTGTCTGCACCTTCTTACAGACCGTTTGAAAGTTCAAAGCAGGAAATAATAAAGTTACAGGAATACTGTAATTTAAAGTTTACACCGATAGAATTTGATAAAGTGATTTTGTCCGATAATGATAAAGTATTTAATCCGGCTACACAACAGGAATATTTTAAAGGTAATTTTGTGTTGCTGAAAAATGCGTCACATCATACACCGTTCTTACGATTTAGTTCCGTTGATGAAATTTTTAATTTGTAGGTAAAAAGGGGAAAAATGAATCCAAACCCAAACAAAATATTTCCTAACAGAAAAGTTAAAACAATAACAAATGTTAAACCTGCGATAAAAAACAAAAATATTATTGTCGGAGACTTTACTTATTTTGCAGATACCGATTTTGAAAAGCATGTAACACACCATTATGATTTTATCGGGGATAAACTGATAATAGGAAAATTTTGTCAGATAGCTGCAGGTGTAAATTTTGTAATGAACGGTGCAAACCATCAAATGAATGCGGTTACAACATTTCCTTTTTATATTTTTGAAGGTTGGAAACAAAAAGTTCCGCCGTTAAACAAAATGCCTTTAAAAGGTGATACAATAATAGGTAATGATGTTTGGATAGGACAAAATGTAACAATTTTGCCGGGAGTACATATCGGGGACGGAGCAATTATAGGATTAAATTCCGTTGTAGGAAGTGATGTTGCTCCATACACGATAGTTGCAGGTAATCCTGCAAAAGTAATAAGAAAAAGATTTGATAATCAGTTGATAAAATTGTTGCTTAAGTTAAAATGGTGGGATAAAAGCATAAAAGAAATTAACGACTTAATCCCGATTTTAACGGATAATAATTTAACAGAAGTAAAGAAGAAGTTGAAGAAAATAGTTCTGTAAAAACAGTTCTTTTAAAATTTCTCATTTACAAGCAAAAAAGCCATTCGTTTGAAAATTGAAAACCAAAGGCCAACTCGCTTTTTTCTAACGACCTAATGAAACGAAAAAAGCTCAAACAATGACACATTGCCCTACGGGAAAAAACTTGATTGATTTATAGTTTTTTGTTTTCAATTTTCTGCACTCATAGACGGCTTTAATCATGCTTGTAAACGAAAATTTTAAAAGTCTGTCATTGCGAGGCGGTGTAACCGCCGTGGCAATCCGGTCGTTGTCGTTTTGTCGTTGTCGTTAGATTTACAAGTTCGTAAACGAAACGAAGTGTTTTCAAAATGAAGTGTACTAAAAAGACAGCGGAGCGAATGAGTACATGATTTTTGAAAACACAAAGTTGCAGTTAGAAATTGCAAATCGTTATAATCTGTAAAAGGAGAAAAGTATGGCTATTAATATTCATAAGAGTAAAGAAAACATAGATATCGAAGAAGCTCTCGGAGTAATCTGGACTTCTCTTCAAAGAAACGAAGACGATTTCGAAAAAGTTTCCGAAACAATAGAAAAAGGTGTATCAAAAAATATAACCAATATTCTCTTGGAAAAGAATTTTATAATTAAAGAAAAAAATAAAATAAAACTTACCGATGCCGGTGAAGATTTAGGTAAACAACTTACAAGAAGACACAGACTTACAGAAAGATTGTTGGCCGACGTTTTGGATTTTAACAGACAGGATATAGAAAAAATTGCCTGTGATTTGGAACATAACCTTTCCACCGATTTGGCAGACTCTATCTGTACATTGCTCGGACATCCGAAACAATGTCCGCACGGAAACCCTATTCCGGAAGGAAACTGTTGTAAAAATTCGAGCAGCAAAATAGAATCTATCGTTGTTCCGTTATCAAAAATAGATATTGCCGAAGAAGTTACTCTTTCGTATATAGTTACAACAAATCACGACTATATGCACAAACTTTTATCTATCGGTTTGGTTCCGGGAACAAAATTGAAATTGCACCAAAAGTTTCCTACATATATCGTGAAAGTTAACGAAACACAAATTGCTTTGGACGGTGAAGTTGCAAATCTTATTTATGTAAGAAAATAAAAGTGTAAAGTTTTGTATAATTTAGAGTATGAAAGTTATAAAAATTGTAATATTAACATTATTGATAACATTTTTACTTTTTGCAGCATCTGTTTATATAACTTTTAAATATATTCTTACTCCGGAAAGAATAAAAAATTATGTGAGAACTTACATAGAAACAACAATAAGTGAACAGTTTGAAAAATATAAAAAAGAATTGATGGACAAACTCTTTATGTCGGGCTTTTCAAGTGATAAAGAAAAAGAACAAAAAGTTGAAACCAAAGATACTAAAAAACTCGACGAGAACGTTGAAAGCGTTGAAGTATTGGAAAGTGTGGGGGATATAAATTCGTTGGCTGCAAGATATGCAAATATTGATGTGACACAGGGAATAAATGATATAAATGTTTTAACATCGGAAGTATTTAGCGATGTTAATACCAAAATGGAAAAATTAAAATATAAGATAACGGAATTTTTTGGAAACAAAGACCAAAATACCGAAGAGGAATAAAATGTTTAACGGAAAACAAAGAATACATTTTGTTGGTATCGGCGGGTCGGGAATGAGCGGTATTGCCGAGGTGGCATTAAATTTGGGACATCAGGTTTCAGGTTCGGATATTAAAAAAACCGAAGTGACACAAAGATTAAAAGAGTTAGGCGCAAAAATATATATCGGTCATAAAGCCGAAAATGTAAAAAATGTGGATGTTGTCGTAACATCTACCGCAATTTCAAAAGATAACCCCGAAGTTAAACAGGCAATAAAAGAAAAAATAATCATTATTCCCAGAATAGAAATGCTTGCGGAACTTGCAAGATTAAAATATACAATTACCATTGCGGGAACTCACGGTAAAACAACCACAACATCAATGACGTCTATGATATTGGATGAAGGCGGATTTGATCCCACAATAGTTATCGGCGGAAAACTGAAAAATTTAAAAACCAATGCAAGACTCGGTAAAGGTGAATATATAATTGCCGAAGCAGACGAATCCGACGGATCGTTTTTAAAACTTTCACCTGTACTGACAATAGTTACAAACATAGATAACGACCATCTTGATTATTACGGTTCCATGGACAACTTAAAACAGGCTTTTATTAAGCACATAAACAGTCTTCCGTTTTACGGTTGTGCAATGGTTTGTACCGACAGTCCTTTGGTTAAAGAAGTGTTACCTTATGCAACAAGAAAATATATCACTTACGGATTTAAAGGTAACCCCGACATAACCGCAACAGATATTACCGTTGTTAACGGTAACACGGAATACAATGTTATTTATAAAGGTAAAAAACTCGGCAAAATATTGTTGAAAGTTCCGGGTGAACACAATGTGTTAAATTCGTTGGCGGCAATAGGTATAGGATTACAATTTGATATACCTTTTGTGACAATAAAAGAGGCTCTCTTTAAATTCGGCGGAGTAGGCAGAAGACTTGAAGTTAAAGGTGAAAAAAACGGTATAACGGTTATCGACGATTACGGTCATCATCCAACGGAAATAAATGCCACCCTTTCGGCTTTAAAACATAACTATCCTCACAAAAGGTTAGTTACAATATTTCAACCGCACAGATACACGAGAACACAAAATTTGTATAAAGAATTCGGTAAGGCATTAAAAAAAGCAGATGTCGTATATATAATGGATATTTATGCAGCAAGTGAAAAACCTATCAAAGGTGTAACCGCGGATTTAATAGTAACGGCTGCAAAACAAAATAAGTGTAATGTAGAAAAATTTACGGACATAAAATCTATAGCACAAACATTAAAAGAAAATGATATTTTGCTTACATTAGGTGCAGGTAATGTTTGGCAACAAGGTGAAGAATTATTGAAAATATTATAATACAAAATAAGGAGAGAAAATGATTAATTTTAAAAAGTTGGCAATCAGTTTTATTGCGGTTTGTTTTATTGTTCCAATGGCTTTTGCAGAAGATGAACTTATAATAAAAAATCAATACGGTGAATATGTTTACGAAATTATAATGAGCAAATTGGTTAGCAAGGGAATGTTCGATGAAATTAAATTTGAAAATAAATCTTCGTATCCTTTAAAATTTATATCTTGTACGGTTAGAATTAACGGCAGAGATCACGATATGAGACCTATACCGTTGTTAAAACTCAGAGGTTCTGAAAATTTTGACGGCTTTTTTAAAGATGACATGATTAAAGAATTTCCGAAATTTTTCGGGAAAGACGGAAGATTTTCAAGCAAAAACAACAATCTTGTAAGATTTACTTTTAAATTTATGGATCACGATTCGGATGTTGTAATAACCGATGTTTACGAAAAAGACAACGATATATGTTTTGTTGTTTCCGATGTTACAAAAGATACAAATGTTACCGATACCGGTACCGTTGCCGATGAACAACCTGCCGTTGAATCTAAACACGAATCTAAACCTGAACCTGCAAAAACACAGGAAAAAGTATCGAAACAAGAACCTAAACCCGAACCGGTGCAACAGACACAAGAACAAATTCCCGGAACAAATATATCGGAACCGGTTTCGGAGCTTGTACCTGTATCGACAGGTGATGATAAAATAGTTGTTATAGAAGGGAAAACTTATTTGCTTCACGAAGGTAAAGCGTATATTGTACAATAAAGAATTATAAAATACGGAAATATAAAATTGTAAGCGTTCGGGAGAATAAAATTAATAATACGGAAGAATTTTTATCATCAATAAACTGTAATTATAAATGCAACGAACCGTTATCAAAACATACTACATTGTGTATCGGCGGTAATGCCGACTATTTTGTTGAAGTTGAAACAGAACAACAATTAGTATCGTTGTTAAAATTTATAAACGAAAACAATATAAAATTTTTTGTTATCGGCGGCGGTTCCAACCTGTTATTCGGTGATGAAGGTTTTAAAGGTATAGTAATAAAATTATCATTAAGTTCAAACAGTGAATTTGCAAGAATCGGAAACAAAGAAGAAATAGATGCCTGGAACGATAATGAAACGGAATCACTCGATAATAATACGGTAAGAATTTGTTGCGGAGCGGCGGTAAGTTTGGCTTATTTGGCAATAAAAACAGCCGAACACGGTTTAAGCGGGCTGGAATATCTTTCGGCAATACCGGGAACCGTAGGCGGTGCGGTGTTCGGAAATGCCGGTGTAAAAAATTGTTCGATGTCCGACATTGTTGATAAAATAGAAGTTATAGATTATTCGGGTAACAAAAGAGTTTTAACTAAAAATAATATTAATTTTGAATACAGGAAAAGTGACTTGCAAGGCAACATTATAACCAAGATATTTTTTATCTTGAAAAATGCTGATAAAAATGATATTTTAAAGACGATTTCACAAGAGCGAAAAAGAAGAATAAATTCGCAACCAATCGGCACTAAAAATGCGGGGTGTGTATTTAAGAATCCCGAAAGTGATAGTGCAGGACGACTTATAGACTCTCTAAATCTTAAAAATTACAGTGTCGGCGGAATAAAAATATCCGATGTGCATGCAAATTTCTTTGTTAACGAAGATAACGGCTGTGCACAAGATATGTTAAAGTTAATCGATTTTGTAAAAGATGAAGTTTACAAAAAATATAGTATAAAACTTGAAACGGAAATAAAGATAATAAAATGATAAATTTAAAAAAGAAAAAAATAGGTGTGTTGTGCGGCGGAACATCGTCGGAAAGAGAAATTTCTTTAATGTCGGGAAAAGCAGTTTATAATGCAATAAAAAAGTTGGGCTTAAAAGTTGTATTGATAGATGTAAACAAAAATGTAGCGCAGAAGTTGGTAAAAGAAAAAATAGATTTGGCATATATAACTTTGCACGGAACACCGGGTGAAGACGGAACAATTCAGGGTATGCTTGAAATTATGGGTATTCCTTATACGGGTTGCGGTGTGTTTTCCAGTTCTGCAACAATAGACAAAATAATATCGAAAAAAATGTTTGAAGCCGCAAAAATCCCGACGGCAAAATGGACAATAATAGAAAAACTAAAACCGTTTGAAGAAATATCGTATCCTGTAGTTGTAAAACCGGCATCGCAAGGTTCTGCAATAGGAATATCGATAGTAAAAAATAAAAAAGAATTTGAAAAAGCCGTAAAACTTGCTTTTTCTTACGAAGACAGAATATTGGCGGAAAAATATATTAAAGGTGTTGAAGTTACGGCAGGTGTATTAAACGGTAATCCGTTACCTGTTATAGAAATTGTGCCTAAAGGTAAATTTTACGATTTTAAATCTAAATATACCGTAGGGCAATCAACACACATTATTCCTGCAAGATTACCGGAAAAAGTATTGAAAAAAATACAAAATATCGCACTTAAAGTTTACGACGAGTTCAGATGTAACGGAACATGCAGAGTTGATATGATAGTGGATAAAAATAACGATATATATGTTTTGGAAGTAAACACTCTTCCCGGTATGACACAGACATCGTTGTTTCCCGATGCGGCAAAACATATGGGCTTAAGTTTTGAAGATTTGGTTTTGGAAATTTTAAAGTCGGCAAAATAAAAATGGCTATAAAAATAATTAAAGATAAAACAATAAAAAAGAAAACGACAAAAAAAACTGCTAAGAAAAAATCGAACAGCAGAAACACAAGATATGTTGAAATGGCTATGCCGTACAACACAATAAGTATTTCCAGAAAAACCAACAGCAAAAAAAAGAAATCAAGCAAGAAAATAATTTTAAAACTTTTTATGTTGGCTTTTATTGTTTGTTTATGTTTTTCTTCGGTGTATGCATATAACCATTTAAAAACTTATTTGTGTTCTCTTGAAAGATTCTTTATAGATACAATAGAAATTACGGGTTGCAACAATGTTGCCGAATCGGAAATAAAAAAATTAATTCCGTTTGAAGTCGGTGAAAGTTCTTTTGCCGTAAATTTGGGCAGAGCGGAAAAAGAATTAAAAGAGTTTAGCGCCGAAATAAAAGATATTTCCATTTACAGAACAAACTGGGGTAAAAAAATAGTTGTTTCCTTAACGGAAAGATTACCTGAAGTGTTTATTATGGTCGGCGATAAAAAATTGGGATTGGATTTTGATAACAAACCTTTCAATTTAAGAGGTAACATGTTTTCAATGGCAGTTCCGACTTTAGTATTTGATACCGACGAAGAAAGAAAAGAACTGTTAACTTTTTATTATAAAATAAAAAAGAAATTAGGCAACCTCGTTTCACAAATTACCGAAATAAAATACGGGGAAGTTGAAGATATAGTTTTAACAATAAATAATAAAACTGTTTTGTATTGGGGTGTGCCCCAGGATAACAAAACAGACGAAAAAGTGGCAAAATTAAACAAAGTTTTGGAAAAGTTGTCGTGGAAAACAGATAACATCGATTATATAGATTTAAGTTTTATAGACGGCAACAAAAATAAAGTTTTTGTAGGTCGTTCGGTTGTTACCGAAGAAGAAAGCAAGGCATAAAACAGGAGTAAAAATATGGAAAAGATAGATGCTCTTATAAGTTTGGATTTGGGTACAAGTTCTATCCACGGAGTAATTGCAAAAATAAACGAAGAAAATAAAATAGAAGTTTTGTCTGCGGATACATATGCTTCCGACGGAGTAAAAAACGGAGTAATTTCCGATATCGGTGCCGCGGAATTTACCGTAAAGAAATTTTTATCTAAAGCGGAAGAAGAATTTAATGTGGAAAATGTAGATTTATTGTGTGCCGTAAGAGGTGCTTTAATAGAAGTTAACAATGCCAACACGAGAATGAAAATAGATGAAGAAGAAGGCGGTGTTGTTACCGACCAAACGGTTGCCGAACTTATGGAAAGATTGGAAGAAGGACACAAAATTCCCGACACAAAAGAAATAATAGATATAATTCCGCAACAATACAAAATAGATGAACAGGTAGTACAAAATCCTATTCGTATGAGCGGAAAACATTTGGAATTAACGGCTCTTGTTATTTCCGGAACAAAAAGTAATATGTCTAACATTAAACAGGCAACGGGCGGCGATAAATTAAGATACGGATACAGTTCCATTTCCGATACTTTGGTTTCCAACGACGATAAAGATTTGGGTTGTATATTGATAGATATCGGCGGTATGACAACAGGTATAGTTGTTTATGCCGAAGGTAAACTGAAACATTCTTTTGAGTTGGATTTCGGTTCCGATTATATTACAAGAGATATTGCCGCAAAACTTAAAATTACAAAAAAAGAAGCGACAAACATAAAAGAAAAATACGGTTGTGTTTTGGAAGATCTTATAACCGAAAACACTGCATTCGAATATACGGTTCCGGGAAACAAAACACAGAAATATACCGTTAGAGATTTGATAGATATAATAAAACCTCAGGTTGAGGTACAATTGGACGAAATAGAAAAAGTATTCAAAAAGAAAGGTATTGTACCGGGTGAATATGTCGGAGGTTTTATTCTTACCGGCGGAGGTTCTTTGCTCAAAGGTATGCCTGAAGCTTTTTCAAAATATTTCGAAGCGGTTACAAAATGCGCAAATTTCACCGATGAAGATTTTATATGTTACGATGATAATATAATAAATTCTCAAATTTATACTACGGCTCTTGCCTTGCTTAAAAATAACACAAAAAATTTGAGTACATCGGGTATGTCGGAAAGAAAAACCCGTAAACAGAAAGGACCCGGATTTATGGATACCATGAAATCTTGGTTCAGCAATTTTAAATAAAAATTTATCGGAGTTATAAATATGGAAAATTTGGAAATAAGATTTCCCAACAGCAATAATAATATTGTGGTGAACAAAACGGCTGATGCAAATATAAAAATTGTCGGTGTCGGCGGAGCCGGAACAAATGCCATAACAAGAATGATAACTGCAAATATTACCGGTGTTCAATTATATGCCGTAAATACCGATAACGGAAGTTTAAAAAAATCCGCTGCGGAAAACAGAATTGCAATAGGAACAGGTTTAGGTGTCGGCGGAGATCCCGTAAAAGGTGAAATGTATGCCGAAGAAGCAATAGATAAATTCAAAGATATGTTGCAGGGTGCCGATATGGTATTCATTACCACCGGTATGGGCGGCGGAACGGGAACAGGTGCTGCACCGGTTATCGCAAGAGTATCAAAAGAGTTGGGAATATTAACGATAGGTGTTGTGACAAGACCTTTTACCGCGGAAGGACCGGAAAGAGTATCGAATGCAAATAAAGGTATTGCAAAATTAAGAGAATATACGGATGCTTTAATAGTTATTCCCAACGACAGAATATTTTCTTCTTTAATAGACGAAAAAACTCATTACGAACAAGGTTTTGTTTTTATAGATGATGTTTTAAGAAGAGCAATAGAATCTATAACCGATACAATAACAAAAACAGGAACCATAAACATAGATTTTGCCGATGTAAAAGGTGTATTATCAAATGCCGATAATGCAATTATCGGGCTTGGTGACGGTAAAAACTTTGAAGAAGCATTTCATAATGCTATCACAAACAAGTTTGTTGAAGGTGAAGATATAGTAAATGCAAACAGAATTTTAATAAATATTTCTTATTCCAAAGTAAGTGAAATAGCAATAAGCGATGCCAAGTTGGCATACGATTATGTTGCAAAAGAATTCAAACATTATAAATCGTTGAAAGTAGGAAATATAGAAAATAACGATTTGGATACCAAAATAAGAGTGGCAATAATAGCTTCGTTCAGAAACGAAGAAGAAAAATCAAAAGCCAATGCCGATTTATTTGAAGATGCCAAACAACAAGAAGAAGAAAAGCAACAACAACGTGAAGCAAAAGAAGCGGAAAGCAACGATGTATTCGGCAGACCGGCCTACGAAACACACAGACCTAAAAGATTATAAAGGTTATGCAAAAAGATAATATCGTAACTATCGAAAAAAACTTTGACACTTTTCATTTAACCACAACAAGATATTGCGGTAACATGAAAGATATAAATGAAAGAGAAGCTTTTTGTAATTCCTTCGGTATCGATTCAACAAAAATAGTTTTTGCAAATCAGGTTCACGGAACAATGGTGAAAAAGGTTTCATCCGCCGATTGCGGAACTTTTATTGCCGATTGTGACGGTTTAATAACAGATGATAAAAATATATTTTTATGTATCTTTACCGCCGATTGTATGCCCGTATTTTTGGCTTCAAGAGATTATTCCGTGGTTGCCATGGTACATGCGGGTTGGCGTGGCCTTGCCGGCGGCATAATTGAAAGTGCGACAATAAGATTTTTGGAAGATTTCGGTATAAGCACACAGGATATATTCGCTTATGTAGGTCCGCACATAGGACAATGTTGTTATCAGGTGGGGGATGAACTTAAAAAAGCTTTTAACAGACCTGCCGATGAAGAATATTTTTCTTTGGCAAAAGAAGCACAAAGGCAGTTTAAAAAATTAGGCATAAAAAAATCATATATAAATTCTCATTGTACCTGCCATGAATATGAAATGTTTTTCTCTTACAGAAGGGAACCTACCGACAAAAGAATAATGTCGTTAATTAAATGTAAATAAAAATCAGTAAATAAAAAAAGCTTGGAACTGTTTGTTCCAAGCTTTTCAATATTTTTAAAAAGTGCTGAGGGGCAGAATCGAACTGCCGACACAAGGTTTTTCAGACCTTTGCTCTACCGACTGAGCTACCTCAGCACTTTACTTCTTTATTCTTGTATAAGATCGTCTGTTTTTTCTTCAACAGGTGTAACTTCTTCTTCAACCGCCGGAGCTTGCTTTTTAAAAGCTTTTGAATATCTTGCTTTACCTTTTTCCACAAACTCGGAAACTTTTGTTCTGCTTTCGGCAACAAATTTCTTGCCTTTTTCTCTTAAATCCGTTCCTACTTCACCGGCATCTTCAACGAAATCTTCAGTAAATTTTTTCAAATGAGCTCTTGTTTCTTTCCCTGTTTTCGGAGCATACAATAAAGCTGCTGCCGCACCTACAACTGCACCTAATAAAAAAGCAAAAAGACCGCTGTCTCTGTTACTCATAATATGCCTCCTACTTCTTTTTTCTAAAGATCATAGCTGTTGCTGCAGGTAAAACTGTTGCTACTATTTTAACCCAAGCCTTCGGGAAAAAACTTGCAACTTCCAAAACACCTTCCGAAACTTTATGAACAGAATCTAATTCAACATTAACTTTGTCTATAGTTTCTTCAAGCTTTTTTGTTGTTTTCGCAACTTGAACCAAAGTAAGTATAAGATAAATAATTGCAACTATAAGTGCTACTGTCAACAAAACTATACAAACTGTAATTATTTCGTTCATATCTTTTAGATTTTACCAAAAAAATATTTTTTTTTCAACTATATAATTGTTTTTCCGGACTCAAGTTCAAATAAATGAATCTTTTTCAAATCAAAAACCAACTCTATAACCTGGTTGGGTTTCGATTTATTATTTGAATCCACTTTTGCAACCATTATGTTTTTGCCGGTATTAAAATGCAAATAAATTTCGCTTCCCAAAGGTTCAACTATATCTACCGTTGCGGAAAATCCGCTGACTACCTGATGGGAAATACTTGCAAAAAGTTTATCGTAAATATCTTCAGGTCTTACACCCATAACGATTTTTTGATTAACAAACGGTTCAACTTTCTCTTTCATAAAGTCGGGAACTTTAACATCAAAAGAACCTTCTTTTAATACTAAACCGTCATTTTCTTTATATACTTCAACATTAAAGAAATTCATCGGAGGTGTTCCTATGAAACCTGCAACGAATTTGTTTGCCGGTTTATCATAAAGTTCCAACGGACCTGCTATTTGTTGAATAATACCGTCTTTCATTACACAAATTTTGTCACCCATTGTCATAGCTTCTGTTTGGTCGTGGGTAACATATATCATTGTACTTTGTAATCTTTCATGCAATTTTTTTAATTCGGCTCTCATTTGAACTCTTAACTTTGCATCAAGGTTGGAAAGAGGTTCATCGAATAAAAATACTTTAGGTTTCCTTACAATTGCTCTACCTACTGCAACTCTCTGTCTTTGTCCGCCGGAAAGTTGTTTTGGTTTTCTGTCCAACAAGTGGGCAATACCCAAAATGTCGGCAGCTTCTTTAACTCTTTTATCTATTTCTGCTTTATCATAACCTTTAAGTTTTAAAGCAAAGGCCATATTTTGGTAAACTGTCATATGAGGATACAAAGCATAGTTCTGGAAAACCATTGCTATATCTCTGTCTTTTGGAGGAACATCATTAACTCTTTTGCCGTCTATAAATATATCACCTGCGGTAATATCTTCAAGACCTGCAACCATTCTCAAAGTTGTGGTTTTACCGCAACCGGAAGGTCCTACGAGAATACAAAATTCTTTATCTTTAATTTCCAAGTTAAAATCTTTAACGATTTTAACATCGCCATAACTTTTGTATACATTCTTTAAAATAATTTCGGCCATTAATTCCTCCAAAACAGCTACAAAAATACGATTGTTAGAATAAAATTATATACTTTTGAAAAAAGATAGTCAATAAAAAATTGCCAAAAGCAATTTGTTGAAGAATAGAAGACCGGAGGTATAGAGGTATAGAAACAAATAGATTGCCACAGGGCTAAAGCCCTTCGCAATGACAAGAGTTGTCATTACGAGCGAAGCGAAGTAATCCATGTAGTTGCTGTTTCCATACATCCATGCGTCCATACATCCATTCTTCAAAAAATCGCAAAGCGATTTTGTTCAGGTTTGACACATTTTCCTATATAATGTAAAATAAAAAGATATGTTTTACGAATATAACAAAACTTATATACAAGATTTTTTGTTTCAAAAGAATTTTGAGTTTCGATGGTGAAAAATATGCTGTTTCAGTATTTTTAACCGAAAAAAACTCAAAAGGAGAATTTTATTATGTCAAAATTAAATAACAGTAAAAAAATAATGTTAAGTGAAGAAGATATACCTAAACAGTGGTATAACATACAGGCGGATTTGCCTCATCCTTTGGAACCTGCTTTCAATACAAGAACAGGAAAAATCGCAACAAAAGAAGATTTATGCCAAATTTTCCCGGAAGCAATTGTTGAACAGGAAGTAAGCAGAGAAAGATGGATAGATATTCCGGACCAGGTAAGAGATGCTTACAAGATATGGAGACCGTCTCCTCTTATAAGAGCAACGAATCTCGAAAAGTATTTGGATACACCTGCAAAAATATACTTTAAAAACGAAGGTGTAAGTCCTTCCGGCAGCCACAAATCAAATTCCGCAATAGCACAAGCTTATTATAATATGAAAGCCGGAACAAAAAGAATAGCAACCGAAACAGGTGCAGGTCAGTGGGGTTCGGCTCTTGCTATGGCTTGTAAAATGTTCGGTATAGAATGCGTGGTATATATGGTAAAAGTTTCTTTCCAACAGAAACCTTACAGAAAATCTCTTATGCAGGTTTACGGAGCAAATGTTTATGCAAGTCCTTCAATGCAAACCGAAGCAGGAAGAAAAGTGTTGGAAAAAGATCCAAACTGCACAGGTTCTTTAGGTATAGCAATATCCGAAGCAATTGAAGATGTATTGACACACGAAAATGCAAAATATTCGTTGGGCAGTGTATTAAATCATGTTGCAATGCACCAAACTGTTATAGGTTTGGAAGCAAAGAAACAGTTGGAAATGGTAGATGAATATCCTGATATAGTAATTGCTTGTTTGGGCGGCGGTTCGAATTTCTCGGGTTTGGCATTTCCTTTCATAATGGATAAGATAAACGGAACACATAAAAATTTAAGAGCAATAGCAGCGGAACCTTCGGCATGTCCTAAACTTTCCAAGGGTGTATATGCTTACGATTACGGTGATTTGTCAGGTTTTACACCTGCATTTAAAATGTATACATTAGGTCATACATTTATGCCGAGCGGGATACATGCCGGCGGATTAAGATATCACGGAGCATCACCTTTGGTTTCTGCAATAGTAAAAGAAAAACTTGCAGAATCCGTAGTGGTAAAACAAAGAGAAGTTTTTGAAGCGGCGGTAACTTTCGCAAGATGCGAAGGAATACTTCCCGCACCGGAATCTTCTCATGCAATAAGAGTAGCAATAAACGAAGCATTAAAAGCAAAAGAAGAAGGCAAATCTAAAACTATATTGTTCAATTTGTCAGGTCACGGACATTTTGATTTAACCGCTTACGAACAATATTTGGCAGGAAAAATTCAGGATTGCAATTATTCCGAAGAAGAAGTTCAAAAAGCATTAAAAGATTTACCGAAAGTAAACTTATAAACAACAATTTATAATTTACAATGTACAATTTTTGATAAATAATTAGATTTTTTGCAAAGCGAAAAATACATTAATTATCAATTATAAATTTTAAATTATAGATTAAAAGATATGGAGTATTTGTATTATGGCTAACAAGACAGGGATTATTTGTACAATGGGACCTTCCACAAGGTCTGCAAAAATAATAAAGAGTCTTTCCGATAACGGAATGACCGTTGCAAGACTCAATTTTTCTCACGGAACTTTCGAACAATACGAAAAAGATATTGCTTTAATAAGATCCGTAAACAAGAAGTATAAAAGAAACATTAAAATTTTAGGTGATTTGGAAGGACACAGAATAAGAATAGGTATGTTGGAAGGCGGAAAACCTGTTGCACTGAAAAAAGATCAAAAGGTTGTACTAACCAACAAAAAACTTATAGGAAACTCAAAAACTCTTTCAATAGATTATTCCGGTCCTATGTCCGATTTAAAAAAAGGACTTGAAATTTTTATAGATGACGGGAACTTAAAACTTACCGTTGTATCTGCCGGTAAAGATTCCGTTACAACCGTAGTTGGAATGGATTATCTTTTAAAAGAACATAAAGGTATAAACATACCTGCCGCAAAATTACATTTCCCGGAAATTGAAGAACACGATAAAAAACATATTGATTTTGCAATAAAAAACAAACTCGATTACATTGCAAACTCGTTTGTAAGAAACAAATCCGATATGAAATATTTGAAGAAAATAGTTTCTCAACAACATCCGAAATGTCAACTTGTGGCAAAAATCGAAGACAGAGAAGGAATAGATAATGTTGCTTCAATTCTTGAAGTTTGCGACGGTATAATGGTTGCAAGAGGCGATATGGGAATATCTATTCCGTTATGGACAGTTCCGGTGGTTCAAAAATATATCATAAGAAAATGCAGATCAAGGCAAAAATTTGTTATAACAGCAACACAAATGCTTGAAAGTATGGTGGAAAATCCGGTTCCTACAAGAGCCGAAGTAAGCGATGTCGCAAATGCAATTATAGACGGCAGCAATTTTGTAATGTTGTCTGCGGAAACCGCCGTAGGAAAATATCCTGAAAAAGCAGTTGCAATGATGGGCAATATAATAAAATTTACAGAAAAAAATATTTACAGATTACCGTTGGTATAAAATGCAACAATTATTATTTTCTCTTTTAGCAATGTGTTCCGCACTTATAGGAACGTTTGTAGTGTTAAAATTTTCCGAATGGGCAAGAAAACATTCCATATTGTTAATAGGTTTTGCCGCAGGTGTTATGTTATCCATAGCATTTGTTCATTTGTTGCCGGAATCGGTGGAACATAATCCCAACGCAATAATTTATGCTTTTGTCGGTTTTTTGTTTATGTTTGCAATTCAACATTTTATATTCTTTCATCCTTGTCACGATGATCATTGTCATGTTCATTTGGGAACACTTTCCACTTTCGGTTTATCATTACATTCTTTTTTTGACGGTATAGTTATAAGTATAGGGTTCGGAGCAAATGCTTATATAGGACTTATGACAACAATAGCAATAATGTTGCACAAGTTACCCGACGGTGTAACTATTACGGGAATTTTGATGCATTCGAACAAATCGATAAAACAAATAATATGTTATTCGTTAACGGTAGCAACATTTACTCCTGTAGGAACACTTATAGGACTTTTCTTTTCTAACCAAATAGCACATTTAATAGGCAGTTTTTTGGCATTTACCGCAGGAACATTTATTTATTTATCTGCAGCGGATCTCATTCCGGAAACGCATAAAGCATCCAACAAAAAAGCGGGACTCTGTTTATTGTTGGGAGTAATCATCGTTTCTTTTTTAGGTCATATCGCCCACTAAAAATAGTTTATAAGTTTATAGGGTTATAAGGTTATAGGTTTGTCATCCCGCACGCCACCAATTGTCATCCCGCACTCGGTGCGGGCTCTTGTCGTTCGTCGTCATTCTGAACTTGATTCAGAATCTCGCCGTTCGTTGTCATTCTGAACTTGATTCAGAATCTATAAAAAAATAAAGACATGTGATAAAAAGGAATAAATATATTTGTATAGATTGCGGATCGGAGTCCGCAATGACACAAACATCGGTTTGTCATTCTGAACTTGATTCAGAATCTATAATTGCGGATCGGAGTCCGCAATGACACAAACATCGGTTTGTCATTCTGAACTTGATTCAGAATCTATAAAAAAATAAAATACCTTGTATTATGAAACAATATTATGTTTATATACTATTTAGTGATAAAAACGGAACATTATATATAGGTGTAACAAATAATTTAATAAAAAGAGTATATGAACATAAGAATGAATTTGTTAAAGGTTTTACAGAAAAATATAAAGTTAATAAATTAGGATATTTTGAAAAATATAATAGTATAGAAGAAGCAATAAAAAGAGAAAAACAATTAAAAAATTGGAAACGAGAATGGAAAGTTTCCCTTATAGAACAAAATAATAGTGAGTGGGAAGATTTATACTATTCATTATTAGGATGAAATTTATTGTTTTATAGATTCCGTGTCGCAGCACGGAATGACATCTCAATATCATAAACTTATACTCAATTTTATTTTGTAAAATTTAGTATAATCTGTGGTTAGTATAATATTAAAATGTTTTTATAAGAAGGTATAAAAATCATGAAAAAATTAAAAATTTTGTTGTTTTCATTAGCAGGTTTAATTGTAGTTTTATCCATTGCTGCGGTTATAGCAATAAAAGTATTTTTGCCGGAAGATAAAATAAAATCTTACATTACAGATTATGCTAAAAATAATCTTAACAGAGAAGTCACTTTCGACAAACTTTCAATTAAGTTTATAGGTATAGATTTAAAGAACTTTAAAATGTCGGAAAAATCCACACTTAACGACGGAACATTTATAAAAGCGGACGATTTTATAGTAAAAGTATCGCCGCTTCCGTTACTTAAGAAAAACATTAAAATCAGCAGAATCTTGTTGGATTCAATAGATATAAACATAACAAAAGATGAAAACGGTCTTTTCAATTTTGACGATATAATAAAATCGTTCCAAAGCGAACAGCCTCAACAGGAACAAAAGAAGGAACAAGTTTCCGATACAAAAAGTTCGTCAAGTTCGTTCGATTTAAACATACATCGTTTCGATATAAAAAATGCAAACATAATTTATATAGATAAAACATCTAATTTAGAGGCAAGTATTAAAAACTTTAACTTAAAAACAAAAGATTTTTCGCTTACGGATATGTTCGGTTGTGAAACTTCTTTCGATTTGGCGGTTAAACAAAATAAACTCGATATTTCCTTACCGTTAAGAGCAAATTTTAAAACGAATTTGAACAATTTCGATATGGATAAGATGTATTTGGATGTTGAAACTTTTGAAACAAACTTTAATAA
Source organism: uncultured Elusimicrobium sp. (assembly GCA_902761395.1). GTDB lineage: Bacteria > Elusimicrobiota > Endomicrobiia > Endomicrobiales > Endomicrobiaceae > Ruminimicrobiellum. Next base: position 24,634 of record CACWKJ010000003.1, read on the forward strand.
TGCAACAATAAGTTTGCAGGGTAAAATAGAAAATATAAATGCTCCCAAAATAGATTGTAACCTTATATTGAAAAATATAGATGAACAAACTTTTAAAGATTTCTTCGACTGTAAAACCAAATTTAAAGCGGATGAAATAACATTTAAAACAAAATCGTCGGTAAACATTTCTTCAATGAATGCGGATATTGAAAGTTTAAGTTTGGTGTTGCCGAACTCAACCGCGGATTTGGTTGGAACGATAGATTGGGGAAAACAGGATGTGGAATATAATTTAAAACTTAATCTCGATTTACTTATAGATAATTTTGCAAAACTTGTTCCGGAATACAATTTAACGGGAAGATTAAAAACAAATTTGGAAGCAACTCAAAATTTTTGTGAAGGAACATTTGCTTTTGAAAACATTTCTTCCGATTCAAGTTTCGGTAAAGTTTCAAACTTAAATGCAGATCTTTATTTGAAAGCGGAAAACGGTTCACCGTTATACAAAGCAGACTTTTCCACACTCGGTATAGATTCTCTTGCTTTCAATATTAAACAGTTATCTTTAAAGTATAACGATGCAGACATTTCTTTGACGGGGGAACTTACAAAACAGTTAAGATCCGCACTTACATTAAACTTAAAATCTAAAAATATTACAAACAACACATTTAAGAATTTTTATAAATGTCCCGTAAAATTCATAGTTCCTACATTGGATATCGACACAATTTTAAGTTTTAACTTAAATACCAAAGCGGCGGACATAACAAAATTAAATATAAGAATTCCGGATTCTTCCGCAAATGTTACCGGCTTGCTTAACTGGAAAAAGCAAAACAATTTTATTTACAACTTATCTTTAAATCTTAACTTGTTGTTGGATAACATTGCAAAAAATTTCCCGGAATATAAAATGAAAGGTAAAATTGTTTCCGATGCCAAAGTTTCAAACAACGATTTTTCAGGTAACTTAACTTGTTCAAATGTTGCATTCGAATATTTGCCGTTGGCCGCAATATCAAAATTTAATATAGATGCAACGGCAAAGTCCAAAAAGAACATAGTAATAAAAACAATTAACGGTATATTTAACGAAGGCAAATTTGAAGGTAACGGCTCTTTAATAAACAAAGATATTAAATTTAACTTTAATATGGATAAATTAAAAATTTCCGAAAGTTCACAAAGTTCCAAACAGCAACCTAAAAAAGAAGAAAAGAAATCGTCGTCATCTACACAGGATTTTAATTACAATATTTATACCGATATATCAATTAACGATATAAATACACCTTACCTGGTAACAAAAAAAGCCGCACTGAAAACCGCACTTACAAGCGTAACAAGCACATGCAACAAGGCTAACGGAACTTTTGTTTTCAATATGGATGCCGGAACAATATCCAATGTTAACAAATTAACAGATAACAAAATGGCAAACACTTTCTTATCTTTGTTTAATGTTGTAAACAATAACAGAACCAAAGAAACAAAAGGTAACAGCAAAAACGATATAAGTTTTCAAAATATTATTTGCGATGTGTTGCTTACCGACGGTTTAATAAAAACAAACGATGTTTCAATAAAAATTCCTACAGCAAAAATTATTGCTAAAGGTACAATAAATTTAAAAAATGAAGCATTAAAACTTGCCGTAACCGCCGGCGATTATACGGGAATGAAAATTGAAGGAACAATGTCCAACCCGAAAATTTCTTACGATGTTGCTGCAGCGGTGGCAACCGCTTTAGGAGACAAATCCGTAGGTGATGCTTTAAAAAGTTTATTTAAAATGGATAACAAAAAAGAAAGTTCCAAAAAAGAATCCAATCAGGAAGTAAAACAGGAAACTGCACAGGAAAATACACAACCGGCAACACAGGAAGAACCCAAACAGGAAACTGTAACACAGCAGGAAACAACCGAACCGGTTAAACAGGAAACATCAACAGTGCAGGAAGAACAAAAGCAGGAAACCGTTCAGGAAACAAAACAGGAACCTGTACAAGAAGTTAAACAGGAAGAAACAAATACACAAGAAACCGTAAAGGAAGAACCTAAACAGGAAACTGTCCAGGAAACACCGCAGGAAACAAAACAGGAAGAACCTAAGTCGGAAGAACCAAACGCAGAAGGAACTACCGAAGGGGAATAAGAATTAATGTACAATGAAGGTGTCCTGCGGACTGATTTTTTATAGATTCCGTGTCGAGCACGGAATGACACCATATTTTCTTTTCTTGTTTTTTTTGGTGTCGTTCAAGACCTTAAGATTTTGAGTTAGAATGAAGAAACTCAGGAATGAAGTGTATATGGATCCCGTAAGGGCATACTCGATTTCCTGAGTTTCAAGAGTTTCAATATTATAACCAAAATATTAAGGCCGCCATAGGTCGTTTAGATTAATTGAATCTAAACGACAATGCTATGAAATGAGAACCGTAAGATTCTTCTATTTCAAAAGGCAACTCAAATGCATAATCTATTACCAATGTTGAATCGTTCAAGAATGTGAACTCGTATCCGAAACCGATATTAATTGCTTCTTCTCTGCCGCCGAGTCTTATTCCCAACTTGTCGTCCAACACATAACTTTCCAAACCTAATCTAAACTTTAATTCTCCGTCTATAAATATCAAATCCAAATCTGCCGTAAATGTCGGTATGTTTACATACGGCAACAATTCACTGAAATATCCTATACCCAACACATTCATGTTGCTTACACTGTCTTTTTCTTCGTAACCGATATCGGGACTTGTTAAATATTTGCTGCTGAAACCCAACCTTAATCCGTTTTCAAATGTTGCCAATATACCGATATCGCCCGTTACCGCACCTTTACTGTTGGAAAGGTCTTTATCTTCTTCATCAAAGTTTATTTCCTGTCTTAAATATTTTATGTTCAAACCGGCAGACAAGTTTACATAATAGTCATCTATTCCGGTAATATCGTTTATTTTTCTTGCATAACCTAAATTGAATGTATCGTATCTTGCAAGGGCCGGTGTTCCCAGTGACGACCATGCAAAAGATACCGATCCCCATTCATCTGCTATAGGATATACTGCACCCAAATAGTTTGCACTTATTTCCACTCCGTCAAGACCGGTAAACAGTCTTGAACCCATTAAGGTTATTTCTTTTTGTACACAGTTTGCTATACCTGCAATATTATACAAAGGTGCATTAGCATCGTTCACTACGGCGGTAAATGCTCCGCCCATACCTAATGCTCTTACTCCCCAATAGGTATCTTCAAAAGCCGCAAACACAGTTTGTGCCGATACCAACAATATTAAGAATGATAAAACTAAAAATACTTTTTTCATCTTTTTTTTCTGTCGTTGCGGACTTGATCCGCAATCTATCCGAATATTTTTTCTGTTATTCGGTGTGCCTACGGCACTAATTTTTTATAGATTCTGAATCAAGTTCAGAATAACAACTTGTTTTTAGTGTCATTCCGTGCTGCGACACGGAATCTATCCAAATATCTTTTCTTCCGCTACTTAACAAATGCTATCGTGCCGCTGATGAGTTTACCTTTAACTTTTATCTGGTAAACATAAATACCGCTGGATGCATAATCGCCGTTATCTTTTTTGCCGTCCCACTTAAATCCGTCGGCATCACCGGAACTGATTTCTCTGATCTTTTTACCGCCGGTAGTGTAAATTTTAACACTGTCGCCTTGTTGTAATCCGTTAAACCTGAATACATCTCTGCCTTTAACAACAACTCTCTTTTTCGGTCTGTAACTCTTATCTTCTTCTTTAACTTTTTCAAATATACCGTAATACCCTAAACTGCTGATGTATGCCATAACGGTTTTGTTTTGTAAGTCCGTATTGGATATTGATATATCTTTCCAATTGTCCGAATCCTGTTTTTTATACTTTAACACAAATTTGTTGGATGTCGGATTTAAACCGTAATAAAAAGTTGCTTTTATCGGCGACAATATTTCTATGTTGTCCGGTATGGAATAAACCTGATACAATGCCGCCATTTGTTCCGTTGAAGAAATGTAATCTTCTATCGTTAACTGTTTAATTATTATTTGTGCATCACTGCTTAACGAGTTCGGTGCAATTTCAAGTTTTGAACTTTCGTACTGTTGGTTACCTGAATTAAATTCCACAATACCGCCGGCAGATGCTGTAACATCTTTTGTTACGGTATCCGTAAGTTCGGCATGTTGAGGTTGTGTTCCCGAAGGGAACGTGACGGTTTTAATAATTGTGCCCTGCTCGTCGCGGAAATCTATAACTATTTGGTAATCCACATTTGTGTTAGATTCCAAAAAGTCGGGCAGTTGTATAAAAAATTCTTCGTTGTTTTTAATGGTTATTCCTTCACCGGGCGGTTCCTGCTCGACAGAGCCGCCGTCAACGGAATAATCTATTCTTGCGGTTGCGGTGGAATCGGAATAGTCACCGAAATCCACCGATATTTTTGCATTTAATATCTTATCTATCGACGATACCGTTTCTATCGCCGTGTGAGTTATCGTAGGAAGAATAACACCGCCGAACTTTACATACGCAGATAATACCTTTAATGGTTCTGCTGCATAAATATACACAGAAACACCAAGCAAAACTATTAAAGATAATAGACCTGCTATTTTCTTTTTCATTTTTTATTCAAAAACTAACTCCGTTACAACATTTGCCGTATATGTTAAACCTTGTACCAATCTGTTCCTCCGGGATCTAACCCTCTATCATATAAGCCGTCATCGCCATTTTTTCCTATTAACAATGTAAAATTGTTTGAAGATACTAAATCCGGTCTCATTCTCCAAGCCATAGGTAAAACAATTTCGCTGCCGTCACTATCAACACAATATAACCCTGTTCTTGATGCTTTGCCATTATTCAAATAAATTCTTACATACCAGTTGTAGATTTCGTTATAACT
>CACWKJ010000004.1 GCA_902761395.1 uncultured Elusimicrobium sp.
TTTATATATTCGGAAAGGCCGTACAAATTATGATAATTGGAATCCCCGACGTTAAGTATTACGGTATCTTGATGTTTCTTGCTAAACAAGACATCACAAAGTTCCAAACATTGAGTTGTATTCATATCGAACTTTGTAACTTTACTTACATTTACTGCACCTTTACCAAAATCATCGTCTATCAAACTCTGTAACATGTCTACATATTTCGTATTAAAAGAGTCCGACATATGTACACTGTCGCTGATATACAAAATAGATTTATCTGCTAAAAGAACGGATAACGGAAACAAAATCAAAGTCAAAATAATAAAAATTTTAAATTTCATAAACAGTTCCTTTATTTTCAACAAATAGTCTTTCTCTTTTAGTATACAATATTTTTATATCTTTTTCTTGTATTTTCAATAAGTTTTGCAAAATTTTTTCAAGTTTCATATTTTTTGCGGGACCGAATCTTAAAAAGATTTTTAATGTATTATCATCAATAACTTTTATTTCCCGTATAAGATCTTTCACATCCACTATAGTTTCTTTATCTTTTTTTACTTTCTTAATTAAAATCTGTTCCTGATTTAAATATTCATCCAAATAACTTTGTTCCAACTTAACACCTTTAATTGTATACTCGGCTAAATTCACAACAGATTCTATTGACGGGAACCTTAAAGGAATATATTTCGCATTAAGAAGTTTATAACCTTCCGGTAATATTTTTGATATTTCTTGTTTTATCTGTTCCAAATCAACTTTTTCCGTTAAAGATAAATCGACATATTCACTGTCACTTTCATAACCTACCGCTATTGCCGGTCCGAAAGCGGCTTTCACCTGCGGACTGAAACCGTTTGTGTATGCCAACGGCAATTTGGTTCTTTTTAATGCTCTTCTAAAGAAATCTATTTGTTCCAGTTGTGATACATACTTCACATATCCGCTTCTTGAGAATTGTAATAATACTCTGAACTTTGTTTCAAATATTTCTTTTTTTACCGAAGAAATATTTTCGGGAAGTTTTGTTATTTGTTTTTCTTTACCTAAAACCGCATTTGCGGTTTCTTTAATTCCGTTTGTGTAATCGTTATAAAGGAATTGTTTGTCTACCCCTAAATTAATATGTTGCCACGGTAATACTTCATCAAATCCTCTTCTTCTGTAAACATAAAAATTCAAATCGAAACCGGCTTCTTTTATGCTTTCCGTCCAAACTTCAAAATTAAATTTATCTTTCCATTGATCAAATCTCATACCTTTTTGCCAGGCAATATATATTGCTTTTGAAACTCGTCTGTCGGCTCTTGCCAGGAAAGCTTCTATTATGCTTGATTGATGATTATGTGCTCTAATATCGGCCGGAACAGTTTTTTTAATGTTTGTTATAACATCTCTGAAATATTCACTTGAAAACATCGGTTCCCATTGAAATGCTGTCTGTGCTTTCGGAACAAAAGGAGATACCGTTATGCTGAAATTTAATCTGTTGGCCGTTTTTCTAACCTTATCAATAAGTGTTTTTATTGCAGAAATATCTTCCATCGTTTCCGTGGGAAGGCCTATCATAAAATATAATTTTATTGCCCGCCACCCCATTTGATAAGCAAAGTTAAGAGTATCTACTATTTCGTTTTCGGACAAATACTTTCCTATAACATTTCTTAATCTGTCGGAACCTGCTTCAGGAGCAAAAGTTATCGAAGGTTTTTTATCTCTGTTTAAGTATTCGGCAACTTTTAATGAAAATTTATTGCATCTCATTGACGGCAATGTTACATTAAGATTTTGTTTATAATATTTTTCGTTTGTTTGTAATAAAAGTTCTTCCAAATCTTTATAGTCGGTACAAGATAACGACGAAAAAGAAACTTCTTCATATCCTGTATTTTTTAAACTTTCATCCAATAAATTTAAAATAGTTTCTACTTTTCTTGCCCGCCAAGGTCTGTAATATTTTGATGCCTGACAGAATCTGCATCTTCCTACACATCCTCTTGCCACTTCAATATTCAATCTGTTATGAACGGTTTCAACAAATGGAACAATTTTGTTATTATGAAAAAAAACTTTATCCAAATCCACTATTGTTTTCTTTATCGTTTCGGGAACACCTTCAATGTTCGGTTTTATGGATTTTACGGTATTGTCTTCATTATAACTGACATCGTAAAATGCCGGTATATAAATACCTTCTATTTTAGAGAGTTCAAAAAGAGTTTCTTTTCTGCTTAACTTATTTTTCTTGCAAGTTCGGTAAGTTTCCAAAATTTTAACCATGGAAACTTCTCCGTCACCTATGGTAAACAAATCAAAAAAATCCGCAAACGGTTCAGGGTTTGCCATTACAGGGCCGCCGCCGATAATCAAAGGTTCATCTTCTTTTCTGTCCTTTGCAAAAACAGAAATATCAGACAACGACAACATATTAACAATATTTGTTCCCACAAGTTCGCACTGTAAACTAAAACCGACAATATCAAACTCTTTTAACGGACTTTTGGATTCCAAAGAAAAAAGACTCAAATTTTCTTGCCTTAATATTTGTTCCAAATCCGTATCCGGAGCATATGCTCTTTCGCATCTTGCAACTTTTTTTTCGTTAACCAAGTGATATAAAATCTCAAGACCTAAATTTGATGCTCCTATCTCATAAATATCGGGAAAGCACAAACATATAGAAACATCGTTTTCCATATCAGGTTTATATGAATTTATTTCATGATTTATATATCTTGACGGTCTTTGAACCAAAGGTAATATTTTATCCAAATCCAACATTTTTGCAACCTTATGTTATAACTTTATATTTTTAAACAAACTTTTCATGTCTTCCGGTAAAGGAGCAATAAACTCCATTTCCTTACTTGTCACAGGATGAGTAAATCTAACTCTGTAAGAATGTAACATTTGTCTTGTAAATTTTATATCTTTTAGATGGTCACTGCCGCCGTAATCAACATCTCCCAAAATGGGATGTCCTATATATTTCATATGACTTCTTATTTGGTGTGTTCTTCCCGTAATAATATGAACTTCAAGCAAAGAAACATCTCTGCTTCTGGACAAAACTTTAAATTCTGTTATTGCCATTTTCTTTGCAAGAGGGCCTACTTCTATAATTTTTCTGTTCTGCATGGAACGACCTAACGGAGCTTCTATTCTACCCTGTTCTTCAACAACCGTTCCTGTTACCGCCGTAACATAAGTTTTATGTATTGTTCTTTTTTGAAATTGTTTCGACAGGGAAACTTTTGATTTTTCGTTCTTTGCAAAAATTATTGCACCTGTTGTATCTTTATCCAATCTGTGAACCATAAACGGACTGCATTTTCCTTTGAAATGATATAACAAAGCATTAAGCAATGTTCCCGTTTCGTGACCGAAAGAAGGATGAACGACCAAATCCGCTTGTTTGTTTATAACTATTATATCGTCATCTTCATAAATAATATTTAAAGGAATATTTTCCGGCTTTAAAGAAATTTCAACATTATCTTCAATAGTATATTCTATGTTATCATTCTGTTTTGCTTTATAACTGGGATGAACTTTTTTACCGTTCACCAACAATTTTCCGTCTTTTATCATATTTTGAAAATATGTTCTTGAATATTCTTTATGTAAATTATTCATAAAGCAATCCAATCTTTCATTCGTATCTTTTTCGCAAACAAACTTATTTTTCATTTTTAGCCCCGTTTTTTGTAAACAACAAAATTACCACTGCCGTAACAAATATAACTATGGAAATATTTTGCGCCGGAGATAATCCGAGAAAAAACATTCCCCTGTCATCCCCCCTGAAAAACTCAACAAAAAATCTTAAAAGTGAATACAGTATCATATACAAAACAAAAACATATCCGTCCTTATGAGATTTTTTTAGACGATTATGTAATATATAAAATATTATAAAATTGCCGAATGCTTCATACAATTGTGTCGGATGTTTATGTGCTATTGCCAAAAAGCAATCACTGCTTTTTCCGTAACAACATCCGGAAAAGAAACAACCGATTCTTCCGAAAGCATGTCCCAATGCTAAAGCCGGTGCAAAAATATCTGTAAGTTTTATAATATTTATTTTTTTGTGTCTGCAATAAAAAAATGCAAAAATCAATACTGCAACAAAACCGCCGTAATATACAAGTCCGCCTTTCCAAACTTGTAAAATTTCCAAAGGATTAGATTTGTAATACGATAAATTAAGAACCACATAAAATAATCTTGCACCTACAATGCCGATTAAAATCACATAAAACAAAAAATCGTATACTTGTTGTTTTGTTATTATATTTTTTGAATATTTAACAATGTATTGCATACCGGCAAAAAAACCGATTGCGACTAAAACACCGTAAGTATATATTGTAATATTACCGATGGAAAAAAGTTCGGGATACATTTATTTATTATCCTTCTTGTTCAACAAATAAAGTTTTATATATTTTGCAAAAGTGTAATATGAACCCAAAACTGCCCAAACAAAGCCTTCAAATCCATCCAAAAAGCCAAGTTTTAAAATGTATCTTTTTGTAAATTCAATCGGCGGTCTGAAAACGATATCAATGATATTTGATTTTTTATTTTTTTCGGCCATTTTTAATGCGCCGAAAGTTGTATATTGTTCGAATTTATTAAAATATCCGTCTAAATTCTGACATGTATAATGATAAAAAACATTGTTTAATTTCCCGACTTTCCCGTCAACAACCAATTCTTCATGAATAATTCCACCGACATATTTTGATAAAGATTTCTTTGCAAGTCTGAGCCTGTCTTCTTTTGCTACTCCGGAATATTTCATTTTTCTGCCAAGAAAAAAATTTTCTCTGGTTAACATAAAGCCGTCACATTGTGCTGTTTCTACGGCATTTCTTATCTCTTCTTTTAGTTGTTCCGATAACACTTCGTCGGCATCAAGATGCAATACCCATTCGTTTAAAGCAAGTGATAATGCATAATTTTTTTGAGCTGAAAAATTATCGAAAGGTCTTTTAAAAATTTTTGCTCCGTAAGATTGTGCAATTTTATTTGTGTTGTCCGTTGAACCGCTGTCAACAACAATAATTTCACTTACCAAACCTTTAACACTTTCCAACGATTTAGCAATATTTTTTTCTTCATTTTTAGCAATCATTACCAACGATATTTTCATTTATTCTTTATCATCATCCTTATAATAAAATTTTCAAATTTGTTTCTGTTTTTGTCGAAATATTTCAGTAAAGATTCGTTATACATTTTTTTCTTGTTAAATGTCATTTTATCATCACTGCCAAGACCGCCGTAATGATAAACTTCACTTCCCGGAAGATAACAAATTTTTTTACCGATCAATTTTAATTGTCTGAACAAGTCTGTTTCTTCCAAATAGAAAAAATATCTTTCATCAAAACCACTGACTTGTTTCATATACTCTTTATTTATTATAAAACAAGCTCCTCTTAGTGAATTAACGGTATAACATTTACCTGTTTTATAAAATTTTTCCTTTATTGACACACACAACTTTACTATAGGTTTAAAAATTTCGGTATATAAGGTTGCTTCCGGATAAACCGATTTTTGAATAGTGTTATTTTTTCTTAAAAGCCGTGGCCCTATAACCGCAATACTTTTATCCGAAATTATTTTATCGTACAATTTTGATATTGAATTCTTTTTAATTTCGGTATCGGTATTTATATAAAGAATAAAATCCGTTTCGGATACATTAAAACCTTGATTTGCAGCTTTTGCGAAACCCAAATTTTCTTTATTTTTTATAACTTGTGTTTGAGGATATAAATTTAAAACTTCTTCTATTGAACCATCGGTACTGTCATTATCAACTATAATCCATTGAGAATTTTTTGAAGATGTAATTTCATCGTTATTATCCAATGCTTTAAGACAATCAAATAACACGGATTTAGAATTTCTCGTAACCAAAACAATTGATAATTTTTTCCCTGTATCCACCAATTATATCCTTACTATTTTTGACGATTTCATTAAATTTGTTGCATTTCTTGTATCAAAAACAAGTTTAGATTTTTTTACTACATACGCATAATCTATGCAAGAGTGATCTGTTAATATTACAATCGCATCATACTTTGCAATATTAGAAATATTTTTTTCTGATTTTAATATTTTGTTTGCAACTTTCACTGTTGAAACATACGGATCATAATAAGAAAGTTTTGCCTGTTTGTTAATTAACAATGTCATAACATCAAGTGCAGGAGATTCTCTTAAATCCGCAACATCTTTTTTGTAAGCTACGCCTAACACAAGTATTTTAGAACCTTTTATGGATTTTGTTTTTTCATTTAATGCGTCCGCCAATTTTGTTACAACATATTCCGGCATTTTGGAATTTATTTCACCTGCAAGTTCTATGAATCTGGAATAAAAATTTAATGTTTTAAGTTTCCATGACAAATAGTGAGGATCCAACGGAATACAATGTCCGCCTATTCCGGGTCCCGGAGTAAATTTCATAAACCCGAACGGTTTTGTTGCTGAAGCATTTATTACTTCCCAAACATTTAATCCTAATCTGTCACACATTAAAGCAACTTCGTTTACAAGCCCGATATTTACTGCTCTAAATGTATTTTCCAAAAGTTTTACCATCTCTGCCGCCTGTGTTGAAGAAACTTTATGAACTTTCGTAAAACTTCCGTAAACGGCACAAGCTAAATCTGCCGATTTGGGACATATACCGCCGACAACTTTAGTAGTATTTGCAATAGTAAACTTTTTGTTTGCAGGATCTATTCTTTCGGGACTGAAAGCCAAGAAGAAATCTTTTCCGCCTTTTAAGCCTGTTTCTTCAAGCATAGGAAGAACAAGTTCTTGTGTTGTTCCCGGATAAGTTGTAGATTCAAGAATTATCAGTTGCCCTTTTTTCAAATTTTCTTTTATTTCGTTTGTTGCAGAAACAATGTATGAAACATCGGGATCCTTAGATTTTCTTAAAGGTGTCGGAACACAAATAATAACAACATCCAACTTTGAAATTGATTTAAAATTTGTTGTAGCGGAAAGTTTTTTTGCTTCTACAAGTGCTTTAATATCTTCGGTGGAAATATCTCCTATATAAGATTTTTTATTATTTATACTTTCCGTTTTTTTGCTGTCAACTTCAAGACCGGTAACAATAAAACCCTTTTTGGCAAGTTCTACCGCTAAAGGAAGTCCGACATAACCCAACCCGATAACACCTATCTTTGCTTGCTTTGAATTGATTTTTTTCAATAAATCAATATACATTTATTTTCTCCTAAATATACTTTAATATTTAAAGTTTAACATTCTTAAACCAGGATTTATTTTCCAAATACCAATCTACAGTATTTTTTATTCCCTGTTCCAACGAAACAGTCGGTTTCCAGTTTAATATTTTACCGGCTTTGGAAATATCTGCCCAGGTTGAAACTATATCCGCTTTATGAAACGGTTTTCTGTTAATCTTAGCTTTTTTACCCAAATGTTGTTCTATCAACCCTATAACATAGTTCAACGAAATAGGATTATTTCCGCCGCCCAAATTTATAACTTCAAAACCTACTTTTTTTAATGCTTTTATTGTTCCTCTTGCGATATCATCTACATAAGTAAAATCTCTGCTTTGAGAACCGTCCCCGAAAAGTTCTATAGGGGTACCTTCATCTATCCATTTTATAAATCTTATTATACTCATATCAGGTCTTCCTGCAGGTCCGTAAACCGTAAAATATCTTACTATGCTTATATCTATGCCATACAAATAATGATATGAGTAACACATAGCTTCCGCACCTTTTTTGGATGCGGCATATGGTGAAATAGGAGTATTAACAGCCAATGTTTCCGTAAAAGGCATTTTTTGTCCGGCATAAAGAGAAGATGTCGAAGCCAAAACGAATTTTTTTATTTTATGTTCTCTACACAAATCCAAAAGATTAAGAGTTCCCATGGTGTTGGTTGAAACATAAACAAACGGGTTTTCCATGCTGTATCTTACACCCGCTCTTGCAGCCAAGTTGACAACGGCGGAAATTTTATTTTTTGAAAATATTTTTTCCAAAGATTTTTTATTTTCGATATCAAGTTTAAAAAATTTAAAATTCTTATATTTTTTTAACTGTTTTAATCTGTAATTTTTTATTTTAACGTCATAATAATCGTTTATATTATCTATACCTATAACTTCTTTTTTTGACTTCAACAAAAGCTCTGCAGTTTTATTTGCAATAAAACCGGCAACTCCGGTAACAATTATGCTCATGATTTACCTCAAAGAAAATATTTTAAATATTATACAAAAAATATATATAAAAAAACGAATTTTTTTGATAAAAATATATCATTGATTTTTTTTAATTAATAGTATACAATTTTGACGATAAATAAAATTTTCATCGGTTGCAAAAAATGAATATCGGAATAGATATAGAAGAAATTAAAAGATTTCAAAAATTGTTAAAAGATAAAAACTTCATTGAACGGATATTTTCCAGAGATGAAATAGAGTATTGCTCGTCCAAAAAGAAAAATGCTGTTCAACATTTTGCAGTAAGATTTGCAGGCAAAGAAGCCGTTTGGAAAGCAATAAACAAATCAAAAAAATTAGTAATAACGGATATATCATTTAAAAACTCGGTTTTAGGAAAACCTGAAGTTTATATTAAAGGTAAAAAAGCATCTTACATTGATATATCTTTTTCGCATAACAAAACAACGGTTGTAGCTGTTGCCGTATCTTCTAAATAAAATGCAAATAAAAAATATATTTAAAAGAAATCAAAACAGTTTTAAAAATAATTTCGGACATGTACTTGTTATTGCCGGTTCTTACAATATGCCCGGAGCCGGAGTTTTATGTGCTAATTCTGCAATAACTTCCGGTGCAGGTCTTGTAACAATTGCGTTTCCTAAATCCGCATATCCGGTTATAGCAAAAAACATTAAACCGGAAATAATGCTTTTGCCTCTCGAAGAAAAAAACGGAACTTTTTCAAAGTCTGCACAAAATAAAATATTAAAATTTATAGAAAAAAGAAAAATTACTTCGGTAGCTATCGGTTGCGGAACGGGTAAAAGCAGTTCCGTAAAAAATTTAATATTATCGATAATAAAAAAGTTTGATATTTATATAACAATTGATGCCGACGGTCTGAATTCGTTGGAAGGCAAACAAAAAAATTCAATAATAAAAGAATTTAAAAATTCAAAATCTAAAATAACAGTTACTCCCCACCCTAAAGAATTTGAAAGGATATCGGGAGTAAAATATAAAGAAGATAATAATTACAGAAAAAAGATAACTAAAACTTTTGCTGAAAATAATGATATAATTTGTTTATTGAAAGGACATAAAACTGTTGTCAGTGACGGTAAAAAAGTATATGTAAACACTACCGGAAATGCCGGTATGGCTACGGCCGGAAGCGGTGATGTTTTAACCGGTATAATTTCCGCTTTTGCATGTATTGAAAACAAGGATTTATTGTTAAAAGTTTCAACTGCAGTTTATGTTCACGGTCTTGCCGGAGATTTTGCAGCAAAAGAAAAAACTCAAGTTTCTTTGACGGCAAGTGATATAATCGGGAACATATTTAAAGCAATAAAAAAAATTACAAAGTAATTTTTCGGAGAAAGACATGAACTTATTTAAAACTTTACAAAATATAAGAAGAACCATCCATCAAAATCCGGAACTCAGTAATAAAGAATTTAAGACTGCCGATTTAGTAGAAAAGACTTTAAAAGAACAAGGCATAAAAACATACAGATTATGTAAAACAGGTGTTATCGGAATTTTGGAAGGAACAAAGAAAACCAATAAAAAAACTAAAGTTATTGCTTTAAGAGCGGACTTGGACGCGCTTCCCATAAAAGAAAAAAACAATCATTCATATAAATCAAAAAATCCGGGTGTAATGCATGCTTGCGGTCATGACGGTAACACAACAATGTTGCTCGGTGCGGCAATGATTTTAGCTAAACAAAAAGAAGAGTTTTCGGGTAAAATTCAGTTCACGTTCCAACTTGATGAAGAAACTGCCGGCGGATCCAAAGGGATGATAAAAGAAGGAGTATTATCTGCAAACAAAGTTGATTGCATTATAGGTGCACATGTAAGTCCTTGGACAAAATCAGGTAAAGTCGCTTTAAAATACGGTGCAATGATGGCGGGAGTAGATAAATTTGTTATAGAAATAAAAGGTCTTTTAGGACATGGTGCATATCCTCATTTATCCAAAGATCCTATTGTTGCAACAAGTGAATTTATAATGTCTTTACAAACTATTCCTTCAAGAATAGTAAATCCCGTTGAACCGGTAGTTGTTACCGTAGGAAAAGTTGAAGGCGGACAACAATATAATATAATTGCAGACAAAGTAACCGTTGTGGGAACAGTCAGAACATTCAGTGAAAAAACGAGAGAACTTATAAAAAAAGAAATGATAAAAAGACTGCAAGGTATTTGTAAAAGTTATTCAATGACATACACTTTTGATTATCAAGTTTTGAACAATCCTTTAATAAATACGGATTCCGTTGTAGACTTATGTTACGAATCAGCGAAACAAGTTTACGGTCCAAAAAATATAGAATTTTTAAAAAACCCGTCTATGGCCGGCGAAGATTTTGCCGAATATTTACATGAGGTTAAAGGTGCTTTTATTTATGTGGGAACTTCTTCAAACGAGAAAACTTCTTATCCTTGGCATCATGAAAAGTTTGATTTAGATGAAACTGCTCTTCCTAAAGGTGCGGAAATTTTAGCTAACACCGCAAAAATTTTCCTTAATAAGTAAAATAAGTATCAGGACAAAAAGCATTTTTTATATGTTCGATTTCCGTTTGGCAAATTGATATAACATCAAATCTTATATCTGCTTTTATTTTGTTTTGTTTAATATAACATAGTGCTGTTTTTATTACTTTATTTTGCTTGGATTTTGTTACAAATTCGGCAGGTGTTCCGAATTTTTTGGTTTTTCTGTACTTTACTTCAACAAAAACTATTGTTTTTTTATCTTTGGCAACAATATCTATTTCCCCTATCGGCAAAAGTTTAAAATTTTGTTCTATAATTTTATAGTTTAATTTTTTAAGAAAATTAACTGCTTCATCTTCGTATTTTTTGCCGATATCCGTAGTCAACTCTTTCATTGTTATACCTTAATTGTCTTCATAATAATTCCAATTGTTTGGAATTTAACGGAGCAAATGTCATTCTGTGTATAGGACAAGGACCGTATTTTTCTATTGCCTCAATATGTGCTTTTGTACCGTACCCTTTATGCTTTTCAAAATTATATTTTGGATATTGTTTTGCATATTCATACATCATATTATCTCTTGTAACTTTTGCAAGTATCGATGCACATGCAATGCATGCGCTCTTAGCATCACCGGAAACTATCGCCTGCTGTTTATTTTGTAAATTAGGTATTGTATGATTACCGTCAACCAAAACTAAATCCGGTTTTACCGATAACTGTTCCAATGCTTTTCTCATTGCAAGAAATGTTGCCTGCAAAATATTTATTTCATCTATTGTTTTGGCATCAACTATTCCTATACCGTAAGAAAAAGCTTTCTGTTTTATTTCTTCAAACAAAACATTTCTTTTTTTTTCCGTTAATTTTTTTGAATCGTTTACGCCGTCTATGAATATATCTTTGGGAAGGATAACTGCAGCTGCTACCACCGGACCTGCTAAAGGACCTCGACCTGCCTCGTCAACACCTGAGACAAATTGAAGTCCTTTATTATAAAAATCTTTATCAAATTCAAAAAGAGAAATTTTAATTTCCTTTTATTATTACTTTGCTGCAGCTTCTGCTTGTTGTTTGTTTTGTACTTCGGAAATTCTTGCTGCTTTACCTGCTAAATCTCTTAAGTAGTAAAGTTTAGCTCTTCTTACTTTACCTTGTCTTACTACTTGTATTTTATCGATTCTCGGTGAATGAATAGGGAATATTCTTTCTACTCCGACACCAAAAGAGATTTTTCTTACCGTAAAAGTTTCGGTTAAACCTGTACCTTTTTTCTGTATAACTACACCTTCAAAAGCCTGAATTCTTTCGTTTCCGCCTTCAACAACTTTGAAGAAAACCCTTACTGTATCTCCGGCTTTGAATTGAACTTTAACATCTTTTTTTTGTGCTGCTTCGATTTGGTCTATAAGTGACATTTTACTACTCCTTTAACTTAATTACTTTTTTAACTTTAACAGGTCAGGTCTTCTGTTTTTTGTTCTCTCATAAGACTGCTGTTTTCGCCATTTTTCTATTTCTAAATGATTACCGGATAACAACACTTCCGGTACTTTAAAATTTTTAAATTTTGCAGGGCGGGTATATTGAGGATAATCAAGCATCCCGTCATAAAAAGAATCTTGTTCTACGGAAGATTTATCCTGAACAACTCCCGGTAACATTCTTGCAACGGAATCTATTAAAACCATTGCCGGAATCTCACCGCCGGTCAAGACATAATCCCCTATAGAGATTTCTTCATCCACCCAATTTAAAACCCTTTCATCAACTCCTTCGTAATGACCGCAAAGTAAAACTAAATGTTCATATTTCGAAAGAGTTTTAACCTTTTTAGTGTTTAATAAGTTGCCTTGCGGACTCATATAAATCACATAAGGTCTTTTATAAGGATTTTTGTATAAACGATTTTTCTTTCTTACACCAACACTTTTCAATGATAAATATATCGGTTCAACCTGCATTAACATACCCGGTCCGCCGCCGAACGGTCTATCATCTACTTTTTTGTGTTTATCTTTTGTAAAAGATCTGATATCTATATAGTTTACATCTAAAATTTTGTTCTGTATTGCCCTATTCATTAAACTGCAAGTCATAGGACCTTTAAACATATCTGGGAATATAGTCAGTATATCAATCTTCATAAACAGTAATTCCGGAAAATTCTTCTACAACTACCACATCTTCCAATTTTACTTTTGTTCCGTAAATATCAACATATCCGTCCGGTAAAGATACAAAAATTCTTTTTGCAGATATATCTACTTTTGTAACTATACTTTTTAAAGCCGGAATTAAAAGCTCTTCCGTATCGGACTTTATTGTCCAAACATCGTTGTTGCCCGTTGATATAACATCTGCCAACAATCCCAACAAATTTCCATCTTGATCAAAAACTTCAAAACCCAAAATATCCGCTACTTTCCAACTTGTTTTAGCGGTTTTTTTACGAATACTGCCCATTTACTACTCTACTATCTCCAATGTTGTTCTCTTATCAAGTTTTGCGGAAGCAGAATTCAAAATTATTCTGATAGCTTTTATTATTCTTCCTTCTTTACCGATAATTTTACCTCTGTCGCCTGCTGCAACTTTGAGTTCCAAAATTGTTGATTTTTCACCTATAACTTCATTTACTTCTACTTGATCAGGATTATCTACTAATGATTTTGCTATAAAAAGGATTAATTCTTTCATCGTTATATCTCCATTAATTTTCTTTTAGTTTTAAACAACAATTAAATACAAATACTATTTACTTTCTTCTGCAGGTGCTGATGCTTTTTTCAATAAATCTGCAACAGTATCAGAAGGTTTTGCACCGGTTTTCAACCAATACTCAACTCTGTCTTGTTTAACATTTAATTTGTTTTCCTGCAATACCGGATCGTATTGTCCTAAAATTTCAATAGGTTTGCCGTTTCTTTTTGCTCTTTGATCAATAGCAACTACTCTATAGTATGCTCTTTTCGGTCTTCCTATTCTCTGTAGACGAATTCTCACACTCATTTACATTTCTCCTTAAATAAAATACTTAACCTGCTTATTAAAAAGCAAGTTAGTATAAGATTTTATATGTTTTTGGCTAATTTGTCAACAACCGGGAAAGGCAATTTATAATTTACAATGTATAATTTCGGTGTGCCTACGGCACAAAGTTTTTAATATATTTCGGATCAAGTCCGGAACGACATATTGTTGTTCAACCTATAAACCTGTCACCAAATAACCTTATAAACTTACTTCATATATTTTTTAAATTCTTTTAAGAATTGTATTATATAATCAATGAAATTTGAATATATTTTGCTTTTTACCAATTTAAAGCTGAAACTGTCGGTTCTGTTAAATTCCACCAAAGAGTTGTAATCTGTTATGAATCGCATTGAATCTATTTTATCAAAATTTGTATCTTTTCTGAAATATATGTAACAAAACCTTTTATCTTCCGAAATTCTTTCAACAAAAACTTTTGATGCATTTATTTTAATTTGTGCTATTTTAAATAAATTTTCCACATTTTCCGGTATTTTTCCGAACCTGTCCAAAAGTTCGTTCCTTATTTCATCAATTTCTTCCTGAATATATATGTTTGATATTTTTCTGTAAAACAATATTCTTATATCTTCATCTTCAATGTAATCCTGCGGTATAAAAGCATCTATATATAAGTCAACTTCAACATTATGTTTCCTGCCTTCTTTTTGCGGAACACCTCTGACTTTGTGTCCTTCTTCTTCAAGTAATCTTGCAAACATCTCGTAACCGATATCCCTGACAAAGCCGTGCTGTTTTGCACTTAATATACCGCCCGCACCTCTTATTTCCAAATCCTTTAATGCAATCTTGTATCCCGAACCCAACTCACTGAAATTTTTCATTGCTTCAAGTCTTTTAATTGCGTCATCATTCATATCTTTTTCTTTATAGAAAAGGTAACAGTATGCTTTTTGTTTCTCCCTGCCGATTCTTCCTCTTAACTGATGAAGCTGCGAAAGTCCGAAATTTTGTGCATCTTCTATTATCATGGTATTTACCGTAGGGATATCTATACCGGACTCTATTATAGTTGTTGCTATCAAAACATCCAGTTCCCTGTGCAAAAACCGCCACATAACTTTTTCTATTTCCGCAGGTTTCATTTGCCCGTGTATAACATCCAATCTAATATCAGGCAACAACTTTTTTATTTCGGCAGCTTTATTTAATATTGTTTCAACTCTGTTATAAACATAAAATACCTGTCCGTTTCTTGAAAGTTCGGCTTCGATAATATTTTTTATAAGTTTGGAATCATAAAATGCGATATTTGTTTCTATAGGTTGTCTTCCGTAAGGTTGTGTTTCTATTAAAGATAAATCTCTTAACCCGTACAATGCTCCCGATAATGTTCTCGGAATAGGAGTAGCCGATAACATTAATATATCTATATTTTGTTTCATCTGTTTAATTTTTTCTTTCTGTTTAACACCGAACCTGTGCTCTTCATCAATAATCAAAAGTCCCAAATTTTTAAACTCAACATCTTTTTGCAATAATCTGTGTGTACCTACAATAATATCAATATTTCCCGCTTTAAGTTCCTGCAAAATCTTTTTTTGTTGTGCAGGTTTTTGAAATCTGCTTATAACTTCAACTTTTGCGGGAAATGCCGCCAACCTGTTAACAAAAGTGTTGTAATGTTGTTCTGCTAATACCGTCGTAGGAACAAGAAGTGCAACCTGCTTTGATTGGCACACAACTTTAAATGCCGCCCTTAAAGCAACTTCGGTTTTACCGAACCCCACATCACCGCAAATTAACCTTTCCATAGGATACGGTTTAGAAAAATCGTTGTTTATATCTTCTATTGCTTTTAGTTGGTCTGTTGTTTCCTCGTATGCAAAAGAGTCTGCCAAATCTTTTTCCAATAAACTCATTTGCGGGTACGGTTGTCTTTGAGTCTGTGCTCTTTGAGCATAAAGTTTTAATAACTCTTTTGCAAAAGCGGAAGCTTCTTCTCTGGCTCTGTGTTTTACCCGTTCCCAAGCAAAAGTGTCCATAGAATACAGTTTCGGCTTTACACCTTCAACACCGATATATTTTTGTACCACCCTGAAATCATCGGGAGGGACATAAAGTTTGTCCCCTTTTCTGTACTCTATGCACAAATATTCGGCAGTTTTATCGGACTGACTTATCTTCTTTAATCCTTTATATTTTCCTATACCGTACTTTTCATGAACGACATAATCGCCTGCGGATATTTCCCATATTCCTTCAAGTCTTTTACCGCTTTTCATCTTAGGGAAACTTATTTGTTTTCTTTTATAAAGAATTTCTTTCGTTGAAATTATCGCAACTTCGTCTTTCAAATAAAAGCCGTGCCATAACGACATAATTGTCATAGCCGGTATATCATCAAACTCCCACCCGTTCTCATAAAATAAGTCCACCATCTTTTGTTTTTCCGGCTCGTTGGAACAATATATTTTTATCGGTATCGCATTATATTTTAAATCTTGTATTAACCCGATAAAATATTTTATGTCGCCTTGAAATCCCTGAAAACTTTGATAATTATAATGGATAGATTTTTTGTTTAACGGATCGTTTATTATCAAATTAAATTTATCGAAACGGCTGTCTTTTTCTATTTCATCATCACAATATACAACAAAGTTATTATTTAATTGGTCTAACAATGTCGTTTTTGTATCTACCATTTTGTATGGAAGGATAGTTATTTCATTTAAATATTCCTGCGATCTTTGCGAGATATAATCAAAAGTTTTTATTGTTTCCACCGTTTCGAAATCAAAAGTTATTCTTATGGGATTTTCGTTGTCGCAAGGCCAAATATCAAGAATATCTCCCCTTACGGAAAACTGACCTTTATCTTCAACGAAATTTTCTCTTGAATATCCTATTTTGGATAAACTCGTTATTAACCCGTTATACTTGTATCCGTTATTTACTTTTAAAGTTATGGTATTATCCTGTAAAGCATTAAAAGTTAGTACTTCTTTATCTACAGATTCTTTGTCGGCAACAACAACGGTTTGCTGTAATGCCGATATTTTGGATAATGTTATTATTCTTTTAGCTTCGTCATCGGACGGATATTCCAATACCGTTATATCTTTATTATCAAGAAAAGTTTTGATATCTTGGCTTACGGAATCTATTTCGTTATCATTGAGTATGACAAGCATAGATTTTTCGTTACTTGTTAATATATA
>CACWKJ010000005.1 GCA_902761395.1 uncultured Elusimicrobium sp.
CAAGAGGTATTCCCGTTTCTTTGGAAAGTTCAAGCAAAGGTGCAATTATTGCTTTTTGTTGTTCAAGACCGTTGTCCATAATTTCAAGATAATAGTTACCTTTACCGAATACATCCTGATACCAACCGGCAACTTCTTTTGCTTTTTCTTTATTACCGGCAGAAAGGAGTGTTGCAATTTCACCTGCCAAACAAGCTGAAGAACAAATAAGACCTTTGGAATATTTTTGTAATAATTCTTTATCTATTCTGGGCTTATAATAAAAACCTTCGGTAAATCCGGCACTTACAAGATAACATAAGTTTCTGTAGCCTTCGTTATCTTTTGCAAGAAGTATCAAATGGTGATATCCGCCGTTTTCTTTATCCTTATCGAATCTGCTCTTTTTAGCGACATAAACTTCGCACCCTATAATAGGTTTTATACCGCTGTCCAAACATGCCCAATAAAATTCCATTGCACCATACATATTACCGTGATCGGTAATTGCAAGCGCCGGCATTTGATATTGTTTTCCTATAATATTAAAAAGTTCCAACGGTTTACCTTTTTTCGTTAATTTAGTTAAACCGTCCAACAATGAATATTCGGTATGATTATGTAAATGCACAAACTCCGCTGCCATTTAAAAACTCCGTTTTTAGCCTATAGTTTACTAACACAAAGCGACAACTGTATGTCATTATCTTTATATTATTTTTTTACTGCTTTTTTTGTTGATTTTTTAACTGTTTTTGCTTTTTCACTTACTGTCTTTTTGGTTACTGTTTTCTTGGCAGAAACTTTTTTAACAACTTTTCTTTTTTTAGGTTTAGGCTCGTCACTTTCCCATATATGTTCAAGATTATATAACTGTCTCAAATCTTGGCTCATAACATGAACTATAATTCCTCCGAAATCCAAAACTTTCCAATTAACCGCAGCATTTCCGCCATCTCTTCTTAATACTTCAACTGAATAATCATATTTAAAAGTTTTTTCTATTTCGTTTATAATTGCATTTATTTGGGGCATAGAATTTGCAGTTGCAATAACAAAATAATTTGTAATAGGAGTTTTTTCCTGCACATCCAACAAAACAACATTTTCAGCCTTTTTATCTTCAGCTATTTTTACTGCCTGTTTTGCAAGTTTCAAAAAATCTATTTTTTTCATTTTTTCCCCCAAAAAAGACAATTTATAATTTATAATTTTTAAACTAATCTTCCGACTCTCTGTCCAATTTATCATATATGGTACAATCTTGTCCCAAAAGCACAGACACATTCATTAATGAATTTTCTTTCGGTCTGAAAATTATTTCACCGCAACCTAAAACATCTTTTATTTCTTTTATCTTTTCATAATCATTTACAAAGTCAAAAATTGTTGTAAATTCATATTTTTTTGAAGATGAACCCCAATCCATAACATCAAAATCATTTTCTCTTATTTTATCAACCGCTTTTATTGCAAGTCTTGATTTGTTTGTCGTATTTAACACTTCAACTTTTAAATAGTTTCCGCTACTTGAATAATCATTATCGAAAAAGTCGATGATTTTTATTCTGTTTTCTTCATCTAATTCTATTCTTTTTCTTTTATTAAGAGTAGGTATATCGGCATATTTTATCGTTTTATCTTCATTTAAGAAATATGAATATAATAAGAACAAATCTTTCAACTCAAAGTTTGTGTTTATAACAATATTTTTATTATACAACTCTTTTACTAACTTTATGAAAGAAAATCTGTTAAAGTTGCTGTATATGTAATTAAAAGTTTTTATCCATGCAACCATTCTTGTATCTCTGTCAATTTCCGGTTGCAGGCACATATCAAACAAATTTAAGTTATCTTTCAAATCTTCTTGTTTGGAAAATACTTTTATGATATTTTCAAAAGTTCCTTTGGTTACGCATATATGATAATCTATAGTCAACTTGTTATCTAAAAGTTTCTCCGTTTCGGATTTTATGAACTCTATTCTCTTTTCCGGAGGAGTTTCCAAAATCATCTCTTTCAATATTCTTGCTTTTTTAGTTTTGTACAGTATGGTAATATTTTCATCCGTAAACAATACTTTTATATACTCATTTAAAGAATTGTATTTCACAACAAAAAACTTTATATTTTCAGTATTATCAACATCATCCAAAACAAACAAAACATTAATGTTTTTCCCGTCTTTAAAATCTTTAACTATTTTAGAAGTTGCGGAAAAATAAATTAATACACCCAACAAAACTACTATTAAAATCAATAAAATTTTCTTTATCATTTTAACCGTTATAATAATTCCATATCTTTATAATATCGGGATGCACAACTTTAAATTTTGATATTACATATTTTATTTTGCTTTGTAACACCAACTTAAATGTTTCATCCAAATCGCTGAACATTGTTTTTTTTGATACAAAAGCTTTTTTATATTTCCTGTCTAAGGATAATGCATCCGCTATAAAAATTACCTTTTCGTAATCACTCATACCGATTCTTCCGATAGTATGATTATATATTGAATTTATAATTTCTTTATCTTTTATATGAAATACCTTTTTGGCAATATCGGCACCTATATAAGAATGCAAAACTTGCGGAAGGTACTTTATAATAAAATCCGCATACTTTATTTTCAATTTGTGTTTCTTAATATACTTTAAATTTTCTTCAAATGTCATATTTTTGGCACAATCGTGAAGCAAAGCGGCAGTCGATATTCTCATAATATCAAGTTTATAAGTTTTTGCAAGTTTCACAGCTAAATCGTTAACCGCTAACACATGATTATATCTTTCCGGTTTTAAATGTGATGATAAATAGTTGTATATTTTTTGTTCTGTATTTTTATTCACTGTAAAGTCCGTTTCTTTTTATATAGTCAGCCGCTTGTTTAGGTACAAGTTCGGAAATATCTTTTTTATCATTCAAATATTGTCTTATATCCGTTGATGATATATTTTCCATAACATATTTTGAAAACTTGCAATATTTATAATACGGGCTTTCAATATCTATCGTTATGTTCGGTCTCGGAAAAACTATAAACCCGTATTTTTTTACTATATAGTCCGTGTTTTTCCACAAAGTTAAATTATTAAACGAGTCCGCACCTATTATCATTTTTATATTGTCTGAATTATGTTTACTTTTAATGTAATCTAACATCTCATAAGAATAAACGGATTTTTTTGAATCAAGTTCGTAAGTATCAATTTCGTATTGTTTTATATCTTTTGTCACATCCAAAAGCATGTTATATCTGTCTTTGTCCGATGCAACAAGTTTCTTCTTATGAGGAGGAACATATGCGGGAACGAAAATAATTTTATCCAACTTAAACTCTTTTAAAGCAACTTTTGCCATTTGAAGGTGTGCATTATGAACAGGATCGAAAGAACCTCCCAAAACCCCGATATTCATAATTCAGTCACACCTCCAAACATATATAAGAATTATTTTCTTATAACTCCGTTACCTCTGACAACATATTTTGTTGTGGTTAACTCTCTTGCACCCATTGCACCTCTTGCATGCAACTTACCGGTGGATATTCCTATTTCCGCACCCAACCCGAAAACTCCGCCGTCATGAAGTCTTGTGGAAACGTTATGGAACACTGCCGCGGAATCAACTTCTTTCAAGAACTTTTCCGCTCTTTGTTTATCTTCAGTAATTATTGAGTCGGAATGTTTTGAACCGTATCTGTTAATATGGTTTATTGCTTCTTCCAAAGAGTTAACAACTTTTATTGATACTATCTTATCCAAATATTCCGTTGCCCAATCTTGTTCGGTAGCATCTTTAACTTCCGGAACAACAGCTTTTGTCAATTTACAACCTCTTACTTCGGTATCATTGGCAAAAAACTGTTTACATAATTTCGGTAAAACTTTGTTTGCTATATCTCTGTGAACAAGAACGGTTTCGGTAGCATTACATACTCCCGGTCTTTGACATTTGGCATTTATTGTAACTTTTATTGCCATATCGATATTGGCAGCTTTATCAATGTAGGTATGACATAATCCGCTGCCGTGAGAAAGTATAGGAATGGTGGAATGTTGTTTTATAAACTCTATCATTTTCCCGCTTCCTCTCGGTATCAACAAATCTATATAATTATCAAGTTTTATCATTTCGGAAACTGCAGCTCTGTCAACTACATCTATAAAAGTAATCGCACCTACCGGCATACCCGCAGATTCGCCTGCGGAAGAAATAATCTTCGCAAGTATTTTGTTTGAATTTATAGCTTCCGAACCGCCTCTTAAAATGATAGCATTACCGGACTTTATACATAATGCCGCAGCATCAACGGTAACATTAGGTCTTGATTCGTATATCATTGCTATAGTTCCTATAGGAACTCTTATTTTTTGAATATTTATACCGTCAACATCTCTCGTTTCCATAATTTCGCCGATCGGATCTTTTTGATTAACGATACTTCTTACACCGTGTATCATATCTTCAATTCTTTTATTTGTTAATGTAAGTCTTTCTATCAAAACTTTATCCATACCGGAATTTTTTGCGGTTTCAACATCTATATCGTTATGAAACTGTATTTCACTGATATTTTTTTCCAAAGCATCGGCTATCGATAACAAAATTGCATTTCTTTGTTTAAAATCCAAAAGTCCCAACTGCATGGAAGCAACTTTTGCCAAAGAAACTTTTTTATTAACTATTTGTTTTATTTCTTGTTCTTCCATATTATTTTATTCCCTCTTTAATCCAATTTAACAAACCGCCGGCAAACAATATTTCTTTTTGTCTTTCGGTAAAACTGTAATTCAATTTAATATTTTTACCGTTAACGGTTATAACCAAATCTTTATTTTCTTTTATAATATTTTTTATATCTTTAAACTCTATTTTATCTGCAAGTTTTATAAGTTCATAATCGTTGACATCAGCAAAAGTTAACGGAATAATTCCGAAATTTATTAAGTTTGCCAAATGTATTCTTGCAAATGTTTTTGTAATAACAACTTTTATTCCCAAATATCTCGGTGCAAGTGCGGCATGTTCTCTTGAAGAACCCTGCCCGTAATTTTCCGCACCAACTATAACTCCGTTCTTAACGGATTTTGCTCTTGCGACAAAATCTTTATCTACGGCACCGAAAGTATGTTCCGATATTGCGGGCAAATTAGATCTTAAAGGCAATATCTTTGCACCTGCCGGCAATATGTGGTCGGTAGAAATATTGTCACCGACTTTCAAAACTACATCTGCCGAAATTGAATCAGGCATCGGTTCAAATTTCGGTAAAGGTTTTATATTAGGTCCTCTGACAATTTCCCCTTCATTGGAAGGTTTTTGGAAATGGTCATCGTTAATATAAAAACTGTCCGGCAAACTTATTTTAGGTTTTGCACCGAACAAAGTTGTAGGATCTGTTATTTCTCCAGTTAAAGCGGCAGCAAGTGCAACTTCAGGTGAACACAAATAAACTTGAGCATCTTTTGTTCCGCTTCTGCCTTCAAAATTTCTGTTAAATGTTCTTAAAGAAACCGCCTTAGTCTTTGGAGCTTGCCCCATACCGATACACGGTCCGCAAGCACATTCCAATATTCTTGCACCGGCATTTATTATGTTAAACAATTTACCGGAACTTGCAAGCATTGAAAATACTTGTCTTGAACCCGGAGAAATCGTTAAACTTGTATTTTTATTTATCTTTTTATCTTTTAATGTTTCAGCACATAACATCATATCCGCATAAGATGAATTTGTGCAGGAACCGATACAAACCTGATCAACTTTTGTTCCTTTCAAATCTTTAACTTTTTTTACATTATCGGGACTGTGAGGCATAGCAATCAAAGGTTCAAGTTCGGACAAATTTATTGTCAATTCATCATCATATGTTGCATCGGAATCGGCAACCATTTCAGTCCAATCTTTTTCTCTGTTTTGTCTTTTCAAAAAGTCTTTCGTTATTTCGTCAGACGGAAATATTGTTGTTGTTGCACCGAGTTCCGTTCCCATATTTGTAATTGTTGCTCTTTCCGGAACAGACAACGTTTTAACACCTTCACCCGCGAACTCAAATATTTTCCCTCTTCCGCCCTTAACAGACAATATTCTTAAAAGTTCAAGAATTATATCTTTAGCACTTACCCAATCTTTTAATTTTCCCGTTAAATTAACTTTAACTATTTTAGGCATTGTTATATAAAAAGGCTGCCCTGCCATGGCACATGCAACATCAAGTCCGCCAGCTCCGAAAGCAAGCATACCGATTCCGCCGCCCGTAGGTGTGTGTGAATCGGAACCTATCAATGTTTTACCCGGAACACCGAATCTTTCCAAATGTACCTGATGGCAAATTCCGTTACCTGCAGGTGAAAAAACTATCCCGTGTTTATTTGCTATAGTTTGTAAAAACTTATGATCGTCGGCATTTTCAAAACCGGACTGCAATGTGTTATGGTCAACATAACTTACGGAAAGTTCCGTTTTTACTTTAGGAACGTTCATCGCTTCAAACTGTAAATATGCCATAGTTCCCGTTGCATCTTGAGTTAATGTCTGATCTATCTTTAATGCAACTTCACTGCCTACTTCCATTGATCCCGAAACCAAATGCTTTTTAATAATTTTTCTTGCTAAATTCATAACAAACTCCGTATATATAAAGTATTATTTTATTATCTTTAATATTTTACAAAATTATAAGAAATTTTTACATAAAAAAAGAGCAAAATTTTATAAATTAAAATTCTGCTCTTTTATATTTAAAACAAATACTAAATTAGAATGTAACGGTTATTTGTTTTGCTTGTCTGTTTCTTATTTTTTCGGCGCTTTTTCCCGCAACAACGTCACCGTCTATAACATCTTTTGAATTATCGTTCCACAAAATTTCGATTTTTTTGATGTTCATGTTCGGTAAATATGTGCTCTTTTTAGATTTGTTTACATAAACCAAATCGGTTGTTGAAAACAATTTTGCCTTAAATTCGCCTTTCTTATCAAAGAATTCTCCGCTGATTATAGGTTTTAAACTAAATACCAACTCATTTTTATCGTTTACGGAAAAAGGTTTATAACCTAAACTCATTGTAAGCCACATATCTATAAACTCGGCTGTTGAACCGCTGAGTCTTGCAACAAAGCCTCTGCCCCAATTTCTTTTATCGGGGAATGCACTTGAAGAAATAAAAGAAGAATTTTCAAGTATACTTCTTCCGTAGACTTCAGGTTTTAAAAAGCACGGAAAACATGTTTTTATGGATGAGAAAAATTCTTCATACAAACCCGCTCTTAAAAGGCCCAACAAATATTTGAATTCCATATGCATAAATACTGATTCATTTTCAAGCCAACCAGGTAAAAATACTCTCGATCTTCCTATTTCGTTGGACTCGCTGAGCAATGAAGAACAAACTTTAAACATCTTTAACTCTTTATCGTAAAGTCCGCTCTTTTTAATAGATGCAAAATGTTGTTTTGCTTCCTTTTTATCTTCAGACATTCTCATATAATGTGTTTCTGATTCCAAAAATAACGGTAACGGATATCTTTGAAATTTGGAAACTTTAACACAAGATAATCCTTTACAATTCTTTTCGTTATTCTTCTGATATTTTGTTGCTTCATATCTGAAATAAGTAACATATAATCCTGTTTTAGGATCTATGGCTTTTTTAAGACCTGCATTTATTTTTGCTACCGCTTTATCTATAAATTCTATTACCGAATTTATATTTATTTGTTCTTCTTTACCGTTTATACCGAATATAACGGATTTTCTGTACTCTTCTTTTAATGTTGTTGCTTTATCCCAGAAATCGAAAGAAGAAAGTTTTTGTTTTAATAAGGACAAAATGCCTTTAAACAATTTTGCAACTTCTACAGGTACAAATATTTTTTCATCTTTATTTTCTTTCAAAAGGTTTGAAAAGAAAACCATCATCTTTCTCAACTCAAAAACTTCCGGAGTCGATGAACCGAAAAGGCCGGGCAAACCGTTCAATGCATCGTACCAACCCGGTTTATCCGATTCCATTTCTATACCGATACCTTCACTGTCCAAAGTTGCAAATTTTACAGACATTATTGTTATAAACTTTGAAGCAAGTGTCGTATAATAAATATCACCTTTACCGTTATTTGTTCTTAATGCATTAGGATTAACTTTTCTTGATGCTATAAGTTCCGCTTTTTCATCTGATTTTGCTACAGAATTATATTGTCTTACAGTTCCTTTCGGAGTTAAAACATACTTTTGGTTTCTCGGCAAAACATAATGATCGTTATCATAATAAATAAAAGATTTATCGTTAAAAAAGATATCTTTTTTCTTATCCGGATATATTGTTAAGAAACTTTCCAATATATCGAAATTGTATTTCCAATGGTCTACCCAATATCCTTCACCGTGATTTGCATCGTTTTGAGCTTTTGCCGTTGTTACAACTTTTGAAATAAAATCTTCAAACTTTATTTTTGTTTTTATGTTCGAAAATTCCATGAATGTTGCAAGCGAACCCGGCTCAAACGGTTTTTGGAAAAATTTATTTAATTTTTCTTCATCTTTTTTGTTACTTAAATCACTTATTATATTTTTATATTCTTTGCTTTTTGTATCTAAAACAAAAAGTGTTCCTTTAACCACCAACGGGTTACAGGCATCTATTTGTAACAAGTTATAAAATATTTTTACCGCACTGTCTTTTACATTAGGGTTAAAGAAAATATCTTTTCTTCTGTTTTGATTTACATCTCTGTAATTTCCGTTACCCTGCGAATAGTAGTTGGGTGATACTTGGAATTCGTTATAATCTCTTTCCAAATCTCCGTGCTTTCTTGAAAACACATAATACATTGCGGACTTATCGTTATATTTAAACTCTATCGGAAGACCGCCTCTCATAACATTATCAAGATAATTTTGTCTGCAATACATATCAAATTCAGGTATTGAAGAATGTGTTTCCATATTGGAAGTAATGGAATTTATTAAATTTTTATTTTCTTCCTGTTTTGCTTCAAAATATTTTATGTCGAACTTTTTAACAAAATTGTTTAAAGATTTTGCACTTTCAATGTGACCGACAATAGAATATATTTTAAAACTGTCTTTTGATTTCAAATTTTGTTTTGCATAACTGAAAGCCGTAGGATATTTGTTATCCGCAAACTGTTTTTTGTGGTACACAAAATTTTCATTAAACAATTTTTCCGGACAAGCAAAACTTGTATCGGAACCGAACAAAATGTCCGGATCAATTATGATATCGGCTTTCTTTACTTTTTTGTCTTGTACTAAAGAACAATAAAAGTTACCTTCGGTAATTTCCACAACTTCGGAACTGTCCGCCGTTTCAACTTTCAATTTATAAAAAGGAACTCCGGTCTTATCGAAATTATCAACTTTCGTCCAAGCTTGAATTGTTGTAGACATATATTTTTGCGACCAGGAATTAATATAATACGGAAGAATTTTCGGCATACCGTCAACGATTTCTATTTGAGCATTTTGCTTGGATATATTTTCAACCGTAACTTTTCTTAAAAGACCGGCTAACGGTTGGTTAGGCAATGTAAAATATGTAACTGTTGTTTTGATACCGATTTTTGTATTTATTTCTTCTATCGTTAAATCGTAAGCGGAAACATACATATTTTGTTTTACATCTTTTATATCGGCACTATTATTTTTGAACGGTTCATAGCAAATTGTTTCCTTACCTTTTTTTATTTTCAAAAATGTTCTGAATCCGAAAGTATTAACTAAATTATAACTTACATTTGCGGGATAAAATTCCATTATTGCATAATTTTTGTTCTTTATACCGAATGTACAAATTCCCTGCCCTCTGTTAACATAATATGCCCACATCGGAATACCTTTTACTCCGGAAATACCCGGAAAAAAGCTTGAAAAAGTCGGTGCCAAGTTATAATTTTCGATAACAAAACTTCCGTCTTGGTTAAGGTAATACTTAAATTTGTTAGCCATTTTATCCTCTTATATTAGTTTAATGACTCTTTTAAAATTTTCGTTTACAAGCATGATTAAAGCCGTCTATGAGTTTAGGAAACGCTGAATAAACACCGGCACAAAATCTTGCGATATATTTTGCCTATAAATTCGTCGTTTTTTCTTGAAAGAGTTATCCAACTATTCCTACGAAAACACTCCTTTTTATAGACAAAATCTCTTCTCAATGTTTCGCACCCTTGTTTATTCAGGGTTTCCTGAAATTTTTAAAGTAAAAAGCTATAAATCAAAAAACTTTTTAGTGCGAACATGTTTGAAGATTTTTCCGTTACATTAATCCGTTAGGAAAAATCAAGTTGGAGCACGGCTTTAAAAATTTCAAACGAATGGCTTTTTTGCTTGTAAATGAGAAATTTTAAAAGAACTATTTTTTATAGATTCCGGATCAAGTCCGGAATGACATTACAACTATTTTATTTTTTAAAAACTCTCTTAAATATAAAATCTACATTTTTAAAGTGCGGTGACAAATCGCAATCTCTTCTTATTTCTTTTTCGTTCATATATTTTCTTATTTCTTCATCTTTCAATGCCACTTCTTCAAGACTGACATTTTTTTCTCTTGCCGAAAATGCAAGTCTTTGCATAATTGCATACCCTTGTTCTCTTGTTAACCCTTTATCTACCAATGTTAACAAAAGTGTTCCGGAACAAATAACATCCTGAGTTTTATTAAGATTTTTTTTCATGTTTTCAGGATAAACATTTAATCCCGAAAGTAATCCCTGCATTCTTTTTAAAATATAGAAAAGCCCCATAGTTGCATCCGGCAACATAATTCTTTCCGTCGAAGAATGACTTATATCTCTTTCATGCCATAAAGCAATGTTTTCCATAGCGGTTACTGCATAACCTCTCAAAAGTCTTGCGAAACCGCAAACATTTTCCGATATTATCGGATTTCTCTTATGCGGCATTGCGGATGATCCCTTTTGACCTTTTGTAAAAGGTTCTTCGGCTTCTGCTACTTCTGTTCTTTGTAAATGTCTTATTTCAAGTGCTATCCTTTCAAGGTTAGCACCAACATGTGCAATTGTTGATAAAAATATTGAATGTCTGTCTCTGGGAACGATTTGTGTTGAAACAGGTTCCGGTTTCAAGTTTAATTTTTTGCAAACATACTCTTCAACTTTCGGGCTTAAATGTGCAAATGTTCCTACAGCGCCGGAAATTGCTCCGTAACTTACGGTTTCCAATGCATAGTTTAATCTGTCGAGAGAACGACTAAGTTCGCTGTACCAATTTGCAACTTTCAAACCGAATGTTGTCGGTTCTGCATGAACACCATGACTTCTTCCCATTGTAGGAGTATATTTATATTTGAAAGCCAACTTTTTTGTTATTTTCATTAACTCTTTAGTTTCTTTTATAAGAAGCAAACATGCCTGTCTCATTTGAACGGCAAGTGAGGTATCCAAAACATCGGAAGATGTCATACCCATATGCAAAAATCTTGCTTCAGGACCGACAGTTTCAACGACACTTGTTAAAAATGCAATTACGTCGTGTTTAACCGTTTTTTCTATTTCGTTTATTCTGTCTTTATTTATCTTAGCTTTTTTTCTTACCTTTGCAATTGCCGATTTTGGAACTACTCCCAACTTACTCATAGCTTCGGATGCTAAAATTTCAACTTCCAACATTATTTTGAACTTGTTATCATCAGTCCAAATTGATTCCATTTCAGGTTTTGCATATCTTGGTATCATACTTTTTACCTTCTTTATTTTAAATTTTCTATAACTCTTTTTATTGCTTGAGGGAATATTATATGTTCTTGAACCAATACTCTTGCAGCCACATCTTCCGGACTATCCGTTTCATAAACGGGCACTTCTTTTTGAAGTATTATAGAACCGGTATCATAATTTTCATCCACATAATGAACCGTAGGACCCGATTTTGTTTCTTTTGCTTTTACTACCGCTTCGTGAACAAAATGTCCGTACATTCCTTTACCGCCAAACTTCGGCAATAAAGCAGGATGAATATTTAATATTCTTGACTTATACTCTTTAACAATATTGTCCGGAACTTTCTTCATATATCCCGCCAAACAGATTATGTCCGCACCGGATTCTTTTATAAGCTTATACATTTTATCGTCATAATCTTGTTTGTCCATGTTCTTGTAATCAAGAGCAATTGCTTTTATATTTTCTTTTTTTGCTCTTTCAAGTCCGTAAGCGGAAGGATTATTCGATATCACAACAATAACTTCGGCAATACCTTTAAGTATTCCGCTTTTTGTTGAATCTATTATAGATTGTAA
Source organism: uncultured Elusimicrobium sp. (assembly GCA_902761395.1). Classification (GTDB taxonomy): domain Bacteria; phylum Elusimicrobiota; class Endomicrobiia; order Endomicrobiales; family Endomicrobiaceae; genus Ruminimicrobiellum. The sequence goes on from CACWKJ010000005.1 coordinate 12,276, forward strand.
ATTTGAACCGGTGCCGGAAACTAATACCGCTAACTTTTTCATTATATTATTTCCACACCTTTTTTCCCTTTTTGAACAAATCCTATAACTTTAGAACCTTTCAAAAATTTGTGAACGGCTTGTGCATGTTCCGGTCTGACAAATATTGCCATACCGATACCCATATTCAATGTTCTGTAAATATCTTTTTCCGGAACATTACCTTTCTTTTGAATTATGTTAAATATTTCAGGAACTTTCCAAGAACCTTTATTTATTATTACATGTGCATCCTGCGGTAAAATTCTTCCGATTTTGTCGTAAAAACTTCCGCCCGTAATATGTGCAATACCGACTATTTTATTCTTTTTGCCGTTATTAAATTTTTTAAGTGCTGCCAAAACTTCTTTAACATAAATTTTTGTAGGTGCCAACAATTCTTTGGAATATTTTTTCAATTCTTTTTCGGAAAAAACTTTTCTTATCAAAGAGTATCCGTTGGAGTGAGGACCGCTTGAAGGAAGACCTATTACGACATCTCCTTCTTTAATATCTTTACCTGTAATTTCTTTACCTTTTTCGATTATACCTACGGCAAAACCGGCCAAATCATATTCTTCACCTTTATAAAAGCTCGGCATTTCCGCTGTTTCACCGCCGATAAGTTGAGCATTGGATTGTTTGCAACCGTTAATAATACCGCCTACAACTTTTTCCGTAAGAGAAACATTTAATTTTCCGCAAGCAAAATAATCCAAGAAGAAAAGAGGTTTTGCTCCAACACAAATTATATCGTTAACATTCATTGCAACCAAATCTATACCTACGGTATCGTGTTTATTTACCAAAAATGCAATCTTTAATTTTGTTCCTACTCCGTCGGTGGAACTAACCAAATTATATTTCGTGTTTTCTACGGGGAATGCTCCTCCGAATCCGCCTACTTTAGGAAGTTTTTTCTTAAGTCTTTTAACCAACTCGTTTCCCGCATCAATATTTACACCTGCTTTTTGATAAGTAATAGCCATTTTTCCCCCACTATAAGGCAATTTATAATTTATATTTTTAAATTTATAATTAAAGACAAAATATATTTTATAATTATAGAATATTTATTGATAAAAGACAAAAGAAAAATCAATATATTTTTTTGTTTGACAAAAGATGAATTTTTATAGTATCATAAATTATCATTTTAAATAGAATATGTTATGGGGGTCACCACCTCGGGTGGCAAAAACTTCATTCATATTCTATTTTTTTATTAAGGAGTTAAAATGAAAGTTAACGGAAAAGAAGTTGTTATAAAACAATCTCAAACTATATACGAATACTTAAAAGACAACAATTACAATTTGGAACGAATTGTAATTGAGTTAAACGGTAAAATTGTTTCTAAAGATAAATATAACACTGTAAATTTAAAAGATACGGATGTTATGGAAGTGCTGACTTTTGTCGGCGGCGGTTAAAAGAACTTAAGGAGAAATATAATGGAAAATAATGATCAATTAATAATTGCAGGACATAAGTTTTCTTCTCGATTCATTTTAGGTTCGGGAAAATTTTCGTTGGATTTGGTAAAAGCTGCGGTTGAATCGGCAGGTGCGGAAATCGTAACACTTGCGTTAAGACGAGCAAACACTAAAACAGAATACAACATATTAGATTTTATACCTAAAACGGTAACTCTTTTACCTAACACTTCAGGTGCAAGAACCGCGGAAGAAGCCGTTAGAATCGCAAGACTTTCCAGAGAACTCGGATGCGGAGATTTTGTAAAAATTGAAGTTATAAAAGATACAAAATTTTTGTTGCCCGACAACTATGAAACTATAAAAGCAACGGAAATTCTTGCAAAAGAAGGATTTGTTGTAATGCCTTACATGTATCCGGACTTAAATGCCGCAAGAGATTTGGCAAATGCGGGTGCTGCAACAATTATGCCGCTTGCCGCACCTATCGGCAGCAACTTAGGTCTTCTCACAAAACATTTTATTAAAATCATTATAGATGAAATAAAGTTGCCTGTAATTGTTGATGCAGGTATCGGGTCACCTTCTCAAGCTTGCGAAATTATGCAGGAAGGTGCTGCCGCCGTTATGGTAAACACAGCAATTGCAACTGCCAAAAACATAAACGAAATGGCAGAAGCTTTCAAACTTGCAATTATCGCAGGGAGAAAAGCTTATCTTGCAGGGCTCGGCAGAGTACTTAATTTTAAAGCGGAAGCATCCAGTCCTTTGATAGACTTTTTGGAGGACAAATAAAATGTATTATAAAAACATGGAGCAAATAAACTCCGATATGTTGGAACAAGTGTTAAGTTTAACCAAGGGCTATGATTATAATATATATACGGAAAACGATGTTCAAAAAACATTAAACAAAGAAATTTTGGATATTGAAGATTTAAAAGTTTTGTTATCTCCCGTAGCAACGGATTTTTTAAATTTAATTGCACATAAAGCACAATACGAAACGAGGAAACATTTCGGGTCAAGTATATCTTTGTTTACTCCGTTATACATTTCAAATTATTGTGAAAATCAGTGCACTTATTGCGGATACAATTGTAAAAACAATATACACAGAGGCAAACTTACAATTGAAGAAACAGAAAAAGAATTTAAAGCAATATCTCAAACGGGGCTTGAAGATATTCTTATACTTACAGGCGAATCAAGATCTGCATCAAGTGTTGAATATATAGGTGAAGCAGTAAAACTTGCAAAGAAATATTTTTCTTCCATATCAATAGAAATTTATCCGTTAAATACGGACGAATATAAATATCTCTGCCAATGCGGAGCGGATTTTGTTTGTGTTTATCAGGAAACTTACAACAAAGAAAGATATAAACAGTTACATTTGGCAGGTCCGAAATCCGTTTTTGAATACAGATTTTATGCTCAGGAAAGAGCGGCACTTGCAGGTATGAGAGGTGTATCGTTGGGAATACTTTTCGGATTGGATGATTTCAGGAAAGATGCTTTTTCCACCGCGGTTCATGCATATTTATTACAACAAAAATATCCGGACCTTAAAATAGGTTTTTCCGTTCCGAGATTAAGACCGTACATCCATGAACATAAAGAACAAAACCCACACTATGTTAACGAAAAGCAGTTGTTCCAGGCATTGTGTGCTTACAGATTATTTATGCCGTTTTCCGATATTACAATTTCAACGAGAGAAAGAGCAGGATTCAGAGATAATGTTATAGGTGTATGTGCAACAAAAATTTCTGCAGGCGTAAAAACTTCCGTAGGCGGACATAAAGATGATGCTAAAGGTGATGAACAGTTTGAAATTTCCGATTCAAGAACAGTTGCGGAAATCGTAGATACGATAAAGCAAAAAGGCCTTTATCCGGTATTCAGCAACCATATCCGTCTGTAAAGCAATTAGTAATTTCGGAATAACATTTATTTTATTATGAAAATAATTGGCGTAACTAACAGATTATTATGTAAAAATGATTTTTTTGAGCAAATAGAATATATTTGCAAACAAAATCTTTATGCTTTGGTTTTAAGAGAAAAAGATTTGGATGATAAAACATATGAAGAGTTTGCCGTTAAATGTAATGATATTTGCACTAAAAACAATGTTTTATTTTTTATAAACACAAAAATTAACATTGCACAAAAATTAAAAATTAAAAATGTTCAAGTTTCATTTGAAGATTTTATAACCAACAAAGAGACTTTAAATTCGTTTGATACCGTCGCCGTCTCGGTACATTCGTTAAGTGAAGCGCTAACCGTACAAAAATTTGTTGAAGAAACAAGCCAAAATATTTTTCTTATTGCAGGTCATATTTTTGAAACGGATTGCAAAAAAGGATTACAACCGAGAGGTATAGAATTTTTAAAAGAGATTTGTGCCAATGTAGAAATTCCCGTATTTGCAATAGGCGGAATAAACCAAAACACAATAAAACAACTAAAGGGTATAAATATCGAAGGTGTATGTTTGATGTCGGAATTGATGAAAAAATCGCAAAGCGATTTTTTAGACAATGTATAATTAAAGAAAAAAAACGGGAAGAAATTTCTTCCTGTTTTTTATTTAATAGATTCTGAATCAAGTTCAGAATGACACCACTTTTTCTGTCATTGCGGACCTGATCCGCAATCTATCGATAATATTTTCTTTTTTTGCCTTTCTTAGCTACCAAAGGATTTTAATATTTTAAGCTATAACGAAATATTTGCCGTTTATTATCAATAGAATACAAGGAAAACAGAAAAAATTTTGTGCGAAATGAAGAAACGCAAGGGCGATGTGTATGCATTATAATACTCAAGGCCTTGCGTTTCAAAATTGTAGCCAAAATATTTCTGTTTTTTATTTTAAGAAGCCGTTAATTATGTGCTCTTCCGCTTCATGTTCGGTTAAACCGAGTGTCATTAACTTTATAAGTTGTTCCCCCGCAATTTTACCGATAGCCGCTTCGTGAATTAATGCGGCATCTATATTGTTTGCTTCAAGTGACGGAATTGCCAATATTTTACCTTCATCCATAATTATGGAATCACATTCGGTATGACCGCTGCAACGATTGTTGCCGGTAAGTTTAACTTCAAATTTCTGGTAAGATTTTTCTTTTGCCACCGACCTTGATACTATATCCGCAGTTGAACCTTCACCGTCCAAAGTAACGGTGTAACCGCTTACGGCTTGTTGATTGCCG
>CACWKJ010000006.1 GCA_902761395.1 uncultured Elusimicrobium sp.
TTTATTGGTGAAGCATATCAAAACACTGTAATAACTGTTTATGATAAAATAGGTAATATCTTTTGTTATATATGTATGTTTTTTACGATGTTTATAATAGTTATAGTTTTTATAATATAAAGGATAAATTATGCTTAATGAACTGAAAGAAAAAATTATGAATTTAAGGAGGTCTCTTTGATATAGACAACAAAATCAAAGAGATATCCGTATTAGACAAAGAAATTTCCGCATCGGATTTTTGGAACGATCAGAATAATGCCAAAAAAGTGATGTCCAAGCTTGACGGTTTGAAAGAAACCGTAAATTCATGGAATAATTTAAAAGAAAGAATAGACGGATTAATTGAAATAGATGAACTTTTACAACAGGAACAGGATGAATCATTATCGAAAGAGTTGGAACAAGACAAATTAATACTCGTAAAAGATGTTGAAAAAATAGAAACAAAAACAAAACTTTCCGGAAAACACGACAAAAACAATGCAATTGTTTCCATTCATGCCGGAGCAGGCGGAACAGAGTCTTGTGATTGGGCACAAATGCTTGTAAGAATGTATTCAAGGTGGGCAGAAGATAAAGGTTTTAATTTTTCCACAATAGACATTTTGGACGGAGATGAAGCAGGTATAAAAAGTATAACTTTTATTATAAGCGGTGAATATGCTTATGGTTTGTTGCAGTCGGAAATAGGTGTTCACAGATTAGTAAGAATTTCACCTTTTGATGCAAATAAAAGAAGACATACATCTTTTGCAAGTGTTGATGTGATACCGGAAGTAGATGACGATATAGATATTGTTATTGACGAAAAAGATTTAAGAATAGATACTTATCGTTCTACCGGAGCAGGCGGACAACACGTAAACACTACTGATTCTGCCGTTAGGATTACACATTTACCCACGAATATTGTTGTTCAATCTCAAACAGAAAGATCTCAAATCAAAAATAAAGCAACAGCCATGAAATTGTTGAAAGCAAAACTTTATGAATTTGAACAGGAAAAATTAAGAGAATCTTACGAAAAACATTATGATGAAAAAGGTCTTATTGCATGGGGAAGTCAAATAAGATCTTATGTCTTTATGCCGTATCAACTTGTAAAAGATCACAGAACCGATTACGAAACCTCTCAGGTAGATAAAGTTATGGACGGAGATATAGATTCTTTTATTGCGGCATATCTTAATTGGAAATTAGAAACAAAAAAATAATTAAAACGGGGGAAACGGTTTTATGGAACAATTTTCTTTGTTTGTTGACGGGAAAGATGTAGATACCGGGAAATATGAATATTTCCCTTACTCCGATCAAACGATCTTGGATTTTAAGAAAACTTACCAGGTTATTACTAAATTAAAAAAAGGTGAAGTTCCGGATGATGTCGATAAATATGTTTATGCAAAATATTGTGTGGGAGATAATGAATTAAATAAAAAAGCAATAGAAGCTGCTTACAAAGCAGGTAAAATATACAGGAAATTTAATGTTCTTAAAAGGAAAAAAATTCTTTATTCCATAAGTGATAAACTTGCAAAATATAAATCCGAAGTTTTAAAAATATTGGCAATAGAAGGCCATACCAGAAAACTTGCGGAATGGGAATATAACGGTTTACAAAAAGTTTTTTGTAAGGAATCGATAGATTTATATAAAGATGAATTGTGGACGGAATTAGGGTGTGAAAAAAACGAAAGAATATATTTGGCAAGAAAACCGGATGGTGTTGTTGTTATAATTCCTCCAAAAAATGCATCTGCGTGTAACTCATTAATAGGTGCTTATGCATTATTGTCAGGTAATACGATAATAGTAAAACCTCCTTTAAAAATTCCTGTAGCAACAATATTTGTTTGGAAAAAAATCGTTGGTGAAGCATTAAAGGAAAATGGTGCTCCCGACGGAATAATTAATATAGTGACCGGAAATTCAAAAGCTATGTTGGACGAATGGCTGAAAAATCCGAAAGTTAATGATATTTTCTTCTCCGGTGCAAGCAGTCAAGGTTTGGAAATAGGCAGACAAATATGCGAATATAACAAAAAACCTATTTTGGAATTATCCGGTAATGATAACCTTTTTGTTTGGGATGATTGCGACTTGGAAAAAGCAACGGATTCTGCAATAGATTGCTTTTTAGGTTCGACACAAATATGTATGATTCCTAAAACATTAATTGTTCATGAAAATATTTGTGATAAGTTTGTAGATAAAATGCTTAAAAAAGTTAAAGATATGAAATATGGATTACCATCGAGCAATGAAACGTTTTTAACTCCGGTGGTAAAAATAAATGAATGTATAAAAGCTTTTGAAGATGCAAAAGAAAATAACGGTAAAGTTTTATGTGGCGGAAACAGAGTTGATTATAACGGAAATATAGATAAAAACGGGGTTTATTTTCAACCTACTTTAGTTTTGTTTGAAAGCAATAATCCGAATTTGCTTAAAATAAAATGTGTTTGTGAAGAAAACTTTTTTCCCGTAATTCCGATTATCAAAGTTTCATCAATAAGTACGGATAAAAAAGAAAAAGATAAAGAAATATTCACAAAAATGATGGAAATAGCAGACAGTAACGAGTACGGATTAAGAGCATCCGTGTGGGTAAAATCTGCATATTATACAAGACAATTTATGCAATCGATAGACAGAAGCGGTTTACTGAGAATAAACTCAAAACATATAGGGGTATCCACATATTTATCAAGTCATGGCGGTATAGGTAAAACCGGCGGGCCGTACGGAGAGATGAACTATATTTGGTTAAAAACAAGTCATATGCAGGGTATAAGTTTAACAAGGGAGTAGATTGATATATGAATTATCATGCATTATTTCCTACAATAACATCCGTATTTTTTTTGATATTCGGACTTTTTATTTTCTTTAAATCGAAGAAAAACGAAGTTACGGTTTCATATTTGATTTTTTGTTCTTCTATTTTTTGGTGGCTTGTTAATTTTTCTTTAATGTATTGGTCTAAAAATGAACAGATAGCTTTTTTGTTTGCCAATATAGCTTTTTTCGGTGTTCTTCAAATTCCTGTATCAATGTTGCATTTTGTATCCTCTTTTCTCGGATATAATTACAGAAGATTTATATATTTCTTATATTTACTTAATGTTCCGCTTGCTCTTTTACAATACAAATATTTTATATTTTATGAAAAGATAAAAATTTGTTTTTGGGGATATTATCCTAAAGCCGGTGTTGCATATTCAATTGTTTTTATTGAATTTTGTTTGTTGTTTGTATTTGGGTTATATTTGTTATTCAAAAATCTTCGAAATAAAAATTTTTCCGTTATAAGACACCAACAGATAAAATACCTTTTCTTTTCTTTTTCTATTCTTGTATTGGGAGTTGGAGATTATTTAACAAAATTCGGAAATATTCAAATATATCCTTTCGGATACATACTTATTTTGATATTTGTAATTACAATTTGTATCACTATTGTGAACTTTAACTTATTGGATATAAGACTTGTAATTACAAACGGAACGATATTAGTCTTTTTATACATTTTTGTTTTAGGTATTCCTATATATCTCGGATTATATACTAAACAATGGTTTATATCTTTTATCTTGCTCTTTGTTTTTTCAACATTAGCACCTCTTATTTTTAGATTTTTGCAGAGAAAAGCGGAACTTATTTTACTTGCCGAACAGGAAAGATATCAACAGTTGTTAATGCAAGCTTCGACCGGTATGATAGAAAAAGACTACGATATTTCAAAATTATCAAAGTTGATAGTTAGAATAATAAAAAGATCAGTTAAAATTGTTTTCGTAAGTTTGTATATTTTCGATGAAGCAAAAAATGTCTATGTAAATATCGATTATAGAGGCAGAGATAAAAAAGTATTGAAAGATTTTCCGAAAGATATTGAGTTTATAGAGTTTATGAAAAAGAAAAAAAAGCCTTTCTTCTTTTCTGCACTTCCGGAACAATATAAAAATGAACTTATGAAAATAAATTCGGGAATAACTTTAATAATTCCGTCCATATTTAAAGACAGAGTCATAGGATTTTTGTTTTTGGGAGATAAAGAAAACAGAACATTGTACTCACCGCGAGATATTGAAGTTTTTGGAGTATTATCAAATCAGGCAGCACTTGCAATAGAAAATTGTATGTTCTTGGAAAGATCTCAAAGACAACAAAAAAGATTGTTTGAAGCCGAAAAACTTGCTTCAATCGGTGGTATGGCAGATGGAATGGCTCACCAAATACGAAACAGATTAAACAGTTTCGGATTAGCAGCGGAATTGTTGAGTTATGATGTTCAAGATTTTTCTCAAGATCATAAATCTTTCATAGAACAACATCCGAATATAAACGAAATGATAAAGAGTATGAATGAGCTCATCCATTCAATTAATGAAAATGTGAAAAAAACGGATACTGTTTTAAGAGGAATTTTAGATTTTGCAAAACCTAAAGGATCTGTGACCAATAAAGAAAATTTTTCTATGAAAGAAATTATTGATTCCGCAATAATGTTGGTTCAGGTGAAGCATCACAGAGAAAAAGTTCCTATTGTTCTTGATATACCGAGTGAAGATAAAATATACGGAATTAAATATCAAATTCAAGAAGTGTGTTTTAATTGCATAGATAATGCTTTCGAAGCCGTTATTGAAAAAGAACAACATATACAAAATCCGTTGCTTAATGATATTGATAAAAAAGAACCGTTTATTCCGGAAATAAAAGTTTCATTAAGATATTTGATTGATAAAAATAAGTATCAAATTACAATAAAAGATAACGGTATAGGTATTAAATCGGAAAATAAAGCTAAAATCTTTTCCGCATTTTTTACAACAAAACCTTCAAGCAAGTCCGGTTCGGGCATAGGTTCTTATGTCGCAAGAAGAATGATAGTTGAGGCTCATGACGGAGATATATCTTTTGAATCTAAATACGGTGAAGGAACGATATTTACCATTACTTTACCGCTGTCTTCAAAAAGAGAAAAAGATATTTAGGTGTATTTTGTTGAATTTATGTAACAAAAAATATAAAATAAAGAGAATATATTTATAGGAGAAACAATAAAATGATTACGGCACCGGAGCTTTCAGGTTGTAAATTACTGCATTCTGGGAAAGTTAGAGATGTATACCAGTATCAAGAAGACAAACTTCTTATTGTTGCAACGGACAGAATATCTGCATTTGATTATATACTGTCGCCTTTAGTTACCGATAAAGGAAAAATTTTACATAAAATATCAATGTTTTGGTTTGATTTTGTTCAAAATATAATTCCAAATCATATAATTACCGGAAATTTTGATGAATTTCCCGAAGAACTTAAACAATATGAATTTCTCAGAGACAGAGCTATGATTGTGAAAAAAGCGAAAAGAATAGATATTGAGTGTATTGTTAGAGGATATCTTGCAGGCTCGGGTTGGAAAGAATATCAAAAAAGTCAAACTGTTTGCGGAATAGAGTTGCCGTCCGGATTGCAACAATCGCAACAATTGCCTGTACCGATATTTACTCCGTCAACGAAAGCCGATGACGGTGAACACGATGAAAACATTTCTTTTGAACAAACGGCAAAATTAATCGGAGACGATTTAGCAGCACAAATAAGTGAAATGTCCATAACACTTTATAAAAAAGTAAGTGATTATTGCTCTGCAAGAGGAATAATTTTGGCAGATACAAAATTGGAATTCGGTATATACGACGGAAAACTAATTTTGATAGATGAAATTTTCACACCGGATTCTTCAAGATTTTGGGAAAAAGACAAATATGTTATAGGAAAATCTCAAGACAGTTTGGATAAACAGTTTGTAAGAGATTATCTCGAACAAATTAAATGGAATAAACAACCTCCTGTTCCGGTACTTCCGGAAGAAGTTGTAAATAAAACAAAAGCAAAATATATAGAAGCTTATGAAAAAATAACAGGTAGGAATTTTTAAAATGATATTTGAAATTGAAATTAAAACAAAAAAAGGTTTTGTTGATCCTCAAGGTCTTCATACCGTTTCCGATATATCCGGAATCGGTATAAAAGATATTACCGATGTTTCTTATGTAGCTGTTTACAGAATTTCCGGCAATATTACAAACAAACAAGCCGATACTATTGCAAAAGAATTGTTGAGCGACAAAATAACGGAAGATTATACCGTTAAGCAGTACAAATCTTTGGAAGATAAAAAGTTGGAAAAAAATTCCATAGAAGTTTGGTATAAACACGGTGTAACCGATACCGTTAGCGAAAGTGTTGTAAAAGCAATAAAAGATTTGGGAATAAAAGAAGAGTTGGTTGTAAAAACAGGTAAAAAATATTGTCTTAAAGGTAAAAACATAGACGATAAAAAATTGAAAAAAATTGCTACAGGTTTGTTAGCAAATACTTTAATTCAGGAATATTTAACAAAATGAAAGTAAACACAATAGAAATTTTAAATTTAAACGACAAGCAGTTAGTTGAATTGAGCAGAAAAAGTGTTCTTTCTCTTTCACTTGTGGAAATGAAAGAAGTTCAAAAATATTTCCGTAACATAAAGAGAAATCCTACCGATGTTGAGCTTGAAACAATAGCTCAAACTTGGAGTGAACATTGTAAACACAAAACTCTTACCGGTAACATCGAATACACAGAAGAAAAAGGCGGTAAGAAAAAAGTAACAAAATACAAAAATCTTTTGAAAGAAACAATTTTCAATGCAACTATGAAATTGAACAAAGATTGGTGTATTTCCGTATTTAAAGATAATGCCGGTGTTATCGATTTCGATAAAACAAACGGTGTTGCTTTTAAGGTTGAAACACATAACCATCCTTCCGCACTTGAACCTTACGGAGGTTCAGCAACGGGTATCGGGGGAGTTATAAGAGATATTTTAGGTGTAGGTCTCGGTGCAAAACCGTTGGCAAATACCGATGTTTTTTGTTTCGGCCTTCCCGACACAAAAGCAAGTGAAGTTCCGGAAGGAATGCATCATCCTAAAAGAATAGCAAAAGGTGTTGTTTCCGGAGTTAGAGATTACGGGAACAGAATGGGAATACCTACCGTTAACGGCGGAGTATTTTTCGATAAAGGATATATGGCAAATCCGTTGGTATATTGCGGAACGATGGGAATAATTCCCAAGAATAAATCCGAAAAAGAAGTTAAGCCCGGTGATTTGGTTTTGGTTGTCGGCGGCAGAACAGGCAGAGACGGAATTCACGGAGCAACATTTTCCTCTGTCGAACTCGATAAAGAATCAGATGTAAGTGCGGTTCAAATCGGTAACCCTATCGTTGAAAAGAAAGTTTTGGATACTATGCTTAAAGCAAGAGATCTTAATTTATACAGAGCAGTAACGGATTGCGGAGCAGGCGGCCTTTCAAGTGCTGCCGGTGAGCTTGGAGAAAAAACAGGTCTTGTTATAGATCTTCAAACAGTTCCTTTAAAATATAAAGGACTTGCTCCTTGGGAAATATGGATTTCCGAAGCTCAGGAAAGAATGGTTTTTGCTGTTCCTCCGAAAAACAAAAACAAAATTTTGAATTTGTTTAAAAAAGAGAATGTTGAAGCTACATTTATAGGAAAGTTTACAAATGACGGTAAACTTTTGTTGAAATACGGTAAAGAAATTGTTGCTGATATGGAAATGTCTTTCTTGCACGGCGGAGTTCCAAAACCTACAAGAAAAGCCGTATGGAAACAAAAACAAATAAAGAAACAATCTCCAATAAAAGTATCGTCTAAAACTTTGCAGGAAGATATTAAAAAAGTTTTGGCGGATATAAATGTTTGTTCAAGAGATTGGATAATAAGACAATACGACCATGAAGTTCAAGGTCAAACAGTGGTAAAACCTTTACAGGGAAGTTCAATAGAAAATTCGGGACCTCAAGATGCCGCTGTAATTTGGCCTTATACGGTTGTTAAAGGAACAAAAAAAGGCGTTGTTTTATCTAACGGTATAAATCCGGAATACGGTAAAGTTGATACTTATAAAATGACGGCATCTTCAATAGAAGAAGCAATGAGAAATGCCGTTTGTGTAGGTGCAAATCCTGAAAAAATTTCGTTGCTCGATAATTTCTGTTGGGGAAATCCCAATAAACCTGAAATTTTGGGAAGTCTTGTAAGAGCAGCACAAGCCGCTTACGATTTGTCGTTGGGTTACAGTGTTCCGTTTATTTCAGGTAAAGACAGTTTATATAATGAATATACAATAGACGGGAAAACATATTCTATTCCGCCGGCATTTTTGGTATCTTCTATGTCTGTTATTGAAGATGTAAATAAAACCGTTACAATGGATTTGAAAAATGCAGGTAACAGTATTTATTTGATAGGTGTAACCAAAAACGAATTGGGTGCATCCGTCTATTCAAAAATTAAAAACTTTAAAAACGGAATAGTTCCCGACTTGGATGTTAATATTTCCAAGAAAACAATGAAAACAATTTTTAATGCAATAAACGACGGTTTATTGGAATCTTGTCACGATTGTTCCGAGGGCGGTGTTATTACCGCAATATCGGAAATGGCTTTTGCCGGAGACAAAGGTGTAAGCATAAATGCGGATGCAATAAAAACATCCGAAAAAATGACAATAGCCGAAACTTTATTTTCTGAAAGTAATACAAGATTTTTAGTTGAAGTTTCACCTGAAAATGTTGCAAAATTCGAAAAGTTATTTAAAGGTGTTTCTGTATCTAAAATCGGTGAAGTTTCGGATGATAAGTTTTTAAAATTGGAATCTAAAAAATCAAAAATTTCTGTTAAAGAAAATATAAAAAATTTACAAAAGGCATGGCAAAAAACTTTGCAATGGTAAAATAAAATGAAAAAGATAAAAGTAATTATTATAAGAACGGCAGGAACAAATTGTGATTATGAATTAAAGTCGGCATTTGAACTTTGCGGAGCAACCGTCGACAGAGTTCATATAAACGAATTGATATCAAGTAAAAGTAAAATTTTGTCCTACGATATTTTAGCTGTTCCGGGAGGATTTTCCTACGGAGACGATATCGCTTCGGGTAAAATTTTATCAAACGAAATAAAGTATAAATTGGGCGATAATGTTAAAAAGTTTGCATTGTCGGGAAAACCGATAATCGGTATTTGTAACGGTTTCCAAATTCTTGTGAAAATGGGGCTTTTACCTAAACCGGAAAATTTCGAACAGATTTCAACATTATCTTACAACGATTCAAATAAGTTCGAATGCAGATGGGTTCACTTAAAAACAGAAAAGAAAGTTAACGACAGAACGTTATGCTTGTGGACGAGAGAGTTGCCGGATGTTATTTCTCTTCCTGTTGCACACGGTGAAGGAAAGTTTGTTGCAGATAAAAAAATACTTGATGAAATAGAAAAGAATAATCAGGTGGTTTTCAGATATTGCGATAAAAACGGAAAAGATACCGTTTATCCGCAAGATCCGAACGGTTCATTAAATGCAATAGCAGGTATTTGTAATAAAAAAGGTAATGTGTTTGGACTTATGCCTCATCCTGAAAGATATATATATGCATTACAACATCCGTCAAGAGAAGGGTATGACGGTGTGTATGGTTGGGGAAAAAAGATATTTCAAAATGCCATAGATTATTTAAAATAAAAAAAGGGGTAATAAAATGAAAAGCTGTATTACTTGTCTGTTTCAAGGCGACAACAATGTTGATGTAAACGGCGACGGAAAAGTTTTTTGTATGGTGGATTGCAAATGGAAGAAAGAACAAGATTCTTGTTCAAACTTTACCGAGTATGCAGACTTGAGTAAAGAATTGAGATGTAAATATGCAATGCAAAAAAGCGGTAAAAATAACAGTATCTCGACCCTTATAAAGTCAAATTGGTACATAATGATAGCGACATTTATAATTGCTTTCTTAACATTTTTAGTTGTAGTTAAATTCTTTGATAAGTATATTTTTTAGTGTGGGGCAAAAATGAAATTTTTAGTTATAGGTAACGGCGGAAGAGAACATGCCATTATTTGGAAACTTGCACAAAGTCCTAAAGTAGATAAAATTTATTGTACATTGGGCAATGCCGGAATTTCAAAACAGGCAGAAATAATAAATATTAAAGTTGACGATTTCGAATCTCTTGCAAATTTTGCAATAGAAAATAAAATAGATTATACATTCGTCGGTCCGGAAGTTCCCTTGGCATTGGGAGTTGTGGACTTTTTTAATTCCAAAGGTTTAAAAATATTCGGACCTTCCAAAAAAGGTGCATTGCTTGAAGCAAGCAAAAGTTTTGCAAAAGATTTTATGCAAAAATATAATGTGCCTACTGCCGCTTATCATACATTTACCGACTATAATTCTGCAAAACAATTTCTTGAAAACGAGTGGGAAGAAAATAAAAAAGTTGTTGTAAAAGCGGACGGTCTTGCAGCAGGTAAAGGTGTTGTAATGTGCCAAAACAGGCAGGAAGCACTTGTTGCCATAAAAGACATGATGCAAGACAAATCTTTCGGCTCTGCCGGTGATAAAATAATTTTTGAACAATGGTTGGAAGGGCAGGAAACATCCGTTTTGGTTTTTGTTGACGGAAAACATTTTTCAATCATGCCTGCAGCACAAGATCATAAAAGAGTTGATGACGGAGATAAAGGTTTAAATACAGGCGGTATGGGAGCTTATGCACCTGCACCTATAGCAACCCCCGAACTTTTAAAACAAGTTAAAGAGCAGGTAATGCCTAACATTATGAACGGCTTACAAAAAGAAAATATAGACTATAAAGGTATTTTATATATAGGTTTTATGGTAGATAACGGAAAACCTTATGTTTTGGAATTTAATTGCAGATTCGGAGATCCCGAAACACAAGTTATATTACCGTTACTTGAAACAGATTTGGTAGATATCGTTGAACATACCATTAACGGTACACTAAACGAAACAGATATAAAATGGTCAAAAAAATCTGCAGTATGTGTTGTTCTTGCTTCAGGCGGTTATCCTGAAAAATATGAAAAGAATATTAAAATTTTCGGATTAGACACCGTTAAAGAAGACGAAGCAATTGTTTTTCATGCCGGAACAAAGAAAGATGAACAAGGTAATGTTTTAACATCCGGCGGAAGAGTTTTGGTATTAACGGCTATTGCAGACGATATAAAATCGGCAATAGATAAAGTTTATGCCGTAATACCGAAAGTTACTTTCGATAAAATGCATTATAGAAAAGATATTGCACAGAGGGCATTAAAATGGATAAACAAATAGATGTTGCAGTTATAATGGGTTCAGATTCGGATTTGCCGGTAGTTGCCGAAACTTTAAAAATATTCGATAAGTTCGGTATTAAATATTCCGTAAATATTGCATCCGCACACAGAACAGCGGAATTTGTAAAACAATGTGTAAATAATGCTGTCACAAACGGAGCAAAAGCTTTTATAGCAGTTGCAGGAATGTCTGCGGCTCTTCCCGGAGTTGTAGCATCTGAAACAATACTTCCCGTAATAGGTGTTCCTATGGAAGGGAAAGCTCTTTCCGGAATGGATGCTCTTTTTTCTATAGCACAAATGCCGCCTTCAATACCGGTAGCATGTATGTCTATAGGAAAAGCCGGTGCAAAAAATGCGGCAATATTTGCTTTAGAAATTATTGCAGTAAACAACAAAGCCGTTTCGGAAAAATTGTTACAATATAGAAAAGAAATGAAAGAACAAATTCTAAGTAAAGACGAGAAATTAAATAAAATCGGTTATCAAAAATACTTAGAAGAAACAAAAAAATAACTCCGAAGATATGAAAAAAGTTTTAGTAGCATTATCCGGCGGAGTAGATTCTTCCACAACAGCCTACTTGTTAAAACAACAAGGGTTTGATGTTTCCGCTCTTACATTAAAATTGTACGATTCTCATTCGAAAGCATCCGTGTCTTTACAGGCAATAGAGGACGCTAAGAAAGTTTGCGACTTTTTAAATATCAGGCATTATGTTCTCGATTTACAAAAAGAGTTTCAAGATACCATAATAAATAATTTTATATCATCTTATTTGTCTGCAACTACACCGAATCCGTGTATTCTTTGTAACGAGAAAATAAAATTCGGCTTATTACTCGACTATGCGAAAAAGAACGGATTCGACTATTTGGCTACAGGTCATTATGCCAAAATAGAACAAAAAGATGATGAATTTAAACTTAAAATCGGAAAAGACGAATCAAAAGATCAAACATACTTTTTGTACAGATTGACACAGAATGAACTTAAAAACTTAATGTTCCCGTTGGCAGATTATACGAAAGAAGAAATAAGAAATATAGCAACATCAGCAGACCTTCCTGTTGCCAATAAACCGGATAGTCAGGAAATTTGTTTTATAGAAAAAACGTATCATGAGTTTTTACAAAAAAATATAAAAGATTTTAATAAAAAAGTTTTGCCGGGACTTATAGTTGATACTGACGGTAAGAAACTAGGAAAACATAAAGGTTTGATTTTTTATACGATAGGTCAAAGAAGCGGCTTGGGTATTACAACTCCGGAACCTGTTTATGTTTTAAGAATGGATAAAGCAACAAACACTTTGGTTGTAGGTACAAAAAAAGATGTTTTTTCAAGAGTTGCAAAAATCAGAGACATAACGTTCGTATCAAATAAGTTTGACGGTAAAGATTTTAATGCATATGTTAAAATAAGAAGAATGCATAAACCAGCAAAAGCTCTTATTTCAAAAGATGTAATATTGTTTGAAGAAGATCAATCGTCCGTTACACCCGGACAATCAGCCGTATTTTATGATGGCTCTTATGTTGTAGGCGGGGGAATTATAGTTTAGAGAGAAAAATATGAAAAGAAATGAAGAAAAAGTAGCTGTTTATAAATATATTATTTGGGGAATTATTTTTGTTACGTTGTTTTGTATATTTGCAAATTCTTCCACAAGAGATTTTTTTTCGAAATTATCTGAAATTCATAAGCTGAAAAAGAATATAGCACAGATGACAGCGGAAAACGAAAAATTTGAAAAGAGATTAAATTATTTAAAAACGAAACCGAAAGAAATGGAAAAGGCGGTAAAAGCAGATTTAAATTATGTTGCCGAAAATGAAGTAGTGTATATATTTGAAGAGCCGGAACAGGATAATACCGAGGACAAAAATGAAAATTAAGTTAATAGCATTAATAATATCTCTCTTAGTTTTTGTCCCTAATATCATTTTTGCTTATTCGAATCCTGCTGTTGATAAAAAAATAAAGATAGCTGTTACAACATCAAATTTGGCTGACCTTTTGGATGAAATATGTGAAGATAAAATAGATGTTTTTACCATTATTCCTACCACAATGTGTCCGGGAACTTACGATATTGATGCCAAAACAATAAAAGAAATTAATAAATGTAATGTGGTTTTGTATCATCATTGGCAGCCATGGGTTAAAAATTTAAAATACAAAACAACAAAATTAGGTATAGTCTACAGAGAATTAAAGACCAGAGGCAACCTAATGATTCCGTATATAAATTTAAGAGCCGCACAAGAGTTATTGGATTTATTATCTATTTGGGATAGTGATAATAAATCTTTTTATGAACAAAACTTTTTGAATTATTCTTTCAAAGTTAATTTTTTAGCGGAAGAAATAGCAAAAAACGGTTACAATAAATACAATAAAAAAATTGTATGTAATTCTCAAATATCGACCTTTATGGAATGGTTGGGTTTTGATGTTGTTATGACATACGGCAAATCAAGCAATTTGTCTTCGTCCGAAATGCTTCTGCTTACTAAAAAAATAAAAAAAGAAAAAGTTAAATATGCCGTTGATAATTTACAAGCCGGAACCGATGTCGGCAGAACCCTGGCTGATGATTTAAAAATAAAACATATTGTTGTCAGTAATTTCGTTCTCGGCAGATCATATATAAACACTTTAAAAAACAATATCGAGAAAATAAATAAGGCATTAGAATAATGATTCCCTCCATATCTTTATCAAATATAAACCTTATATATTCAAATAAATATATACTGAAAAATATAAATATTGATATAAAAAAAGGTGATTGTGTAAGTATATTAGGACACAATGGTGCCGGCAAAACAACCTTATTCAAAATAGTAAACGGATTAATTGAGCCGACAGACGGAACAGTTAGGATATTTGGTAATAATTTAAATAATGAAATAAAGAAACGAATAGGATATATTCCTCAAATAAACACATTTGAAAAAAATATTCCTATAACGGTTAAACAAGTTATAGAAATAGGTATAACAGCAAGAAAAGGCCTTTTTAAAAAATTATCAAAACAAGATAACTTACTTGTTGAGAGTATTGCTGCAAAACTCGATATAAATAAATTGTTGAATGTTCCTATAGGAAAACTGTCAGGCGGTGAAATACAGAAAGTTTCTATAGCAAGAGTTTTGGCGCAACAAGCAGATATTTTTTTATTGGATGAACCATTATCAAATCTCGATGTAAAATCTCAAAAAAACATTATTGAAATAATAGAGAATATCCATTTTGAAAAAAAAGCAACAATTTTAATAGTGTTACACAATTTTGAGCAGAAACCAAAATGTTGCAACAAAGAAATTGTGCTTGAAAAAGGTGAAATTGTAAATTATAAATTATAAATTTTCGTTATGTTGGAACTTTTAGATTTTTTTAATTATTCTTTTTTTAACAGAGCAATAATATTATCGATTTTAGCGGGGTTATCCTGTGGAATTATCGGTGTGTGGATATTGTTGCTAAATGTTCCGTTTATAGGTGTTACTATTGCACATTGTGCCTTTGCCGGTGCAATAGTAGGTTTATTTCTCGGAATAAATCCGGCTTTGTCCGGTTTTGTATTCTGTATATTGGCGGCATTTATGATAAATCCTATATCAGAGAAAATAAAAAGTCAAAATAATATTTCAATAAGTTTGTTGTTTTCTTTCAGTATTGCTATAGCTTTTATTTTTGCCGGCTTATTTAAAGAGCATTTAACCGATTTGTTCAGCTTATTTTGGGGAAATTTATTGATATCTTCTTCGGAAGATATTATTTTTAATGTAATCGTCGCAGTTATATTAATATTATTTGCAATTATATTTCACAGGGGAATAATTGCACTGTTTTTCAGCAGAGAAATTTCAAAATCGTGCGGAATACCTGAAAAATTGATTTTTACATTAATGCTGTTGCTTTTATGCTCCACGATAAGTATAAACTTGAAATCTATCGGCGGACTATTAATATATAGTTTAATATCGTTGCCGGCAGCTACGGCATACCAACTTACTTACAGTTTAACAAAAATGTATTTGTTGTCGATATTTTTTGCCGTATCGGCTTGTGTTACAGGTTTGTTTATTTCAACATTCTTTTCTATACCGGTCGGGGCAACGATAATATTGGTTTCCTGCATAATTTTTATTATATCTTTACTTTATAAAAAAAGATAATAAAATGCTATAATAACTAAGATACATTATTAATAATAAATTAAGAATATACGGGAGGATGTAAAGATGTACAAATTAGTTTTGATTAGACATGGCGAAAGTGTTTGGAACAAAGAAAACAAATTTACCGGATGGACAGATGTTGATTTGTCCGAGAAAGGAACTCAGGAAGCAATAAAAGCAGGTCAAGATTTAAAGAAAGAAGGCTTTTCTTTTGATTTGGCATATACTTCCGTTTTAAAAAGAGCTATAAAAACTTTAAATAATGTTTTGGAACAGATGGATTTGTTATGGATACCTGTAGAAAAATCTTGGAGATTGAACGAAAGACATTACGGTTCTTTACAAGGTTTGAATAAAGCCGAAACTGCAGCAAAGTTCGGTGAAGCACAAGTAAAAATTTGGAGAAGAAGTTATGATACTCCGCCTGAACCTCTTTCAACAAGTGATGAAAGATATGCAGGTAACGATCCGAGATATAAAAATGTTGATAAAAAAGATATTCCTTTAACGGAATGTTTAAAAGACACGGTTGCAAGAGTTATACCTTTTTGGAACAGTGAAATTGCTCCTAAAATAAAAGAAGGTAAGAAAATAATTATAGCTGCTCACGGTAACAGTTTAAGAGCATTGGTAAAATATTTAGACAATATCAGTGATGAAAATATCGTTAATTTAAATATTCCTACAGCAATGCCTTTGGTTTACGAATTGGACGAAAACTTAAAACCTGTTAAGAGTTATTATGTAGGTGATCCTGAAGCAGTTAAAAAAGCTATGGAAGCAGTTGCAAATCAGGGAAAAGTACAGAAGTAGTTTTGGTTTTATTGACTAAAAAAAAATTATAATGTAAAATAATTGGACATTGCCGAGGTGGTGGAATTGGCAGACACGTGAGACTCAAAATCTCAAGTTGCTTAGGCGGCGTGCGGGTTCAAGTCCCGCCCTCGGCACTTCCGAAAAATGTTCAATTAAAAGTTATATAAAGAAACAGCAACTCATATACGAGTTGCTGTTTCTTT
>CACWKJ010000007.1 GCA_902761395.1 uncultured Elusimicrobium sp.
AACCGAAATGGTAATGCCAGGTGATAACGTAGAAATGGAAGTAGAATTGATAATGCCGGTAGCAATGGATGAACAATTGAGATTTGCAATCAGAGAAGGTGGAAGAACAGTTGGATCAGGCGTTGTTACAAAGATCATTGAATAATTAAAATACAGGAAAAATAATATGTCAAACGAAAAAGTAGCAGTAAACAAAACAGATAGAATAAGAATAAAACTTCGTTCTTACGATTGTAAAATGTTAGACGATTCTTTAAAGAAAATTGTAGAAACAGCAAGAAGAACAGGTGCAACAATAACCGGTCCTATGCTTTTGCCTACAAACATAAAGAAATATACGGTTAACAGATCAGTTCATACTGATAAGAAATCGAGAGAGCAGTTTGAAATGAGAGTTCATAAGAGATTGGTTGATATCTGTGAACCTTCAGGAAATACGGTGGAAGAATTGATGAAATTGGATCTTCCTGCCGGAGTAGATATTGAAATAAAAATGTAATTTTGCGAAAGCAAAGTTGCGAGGTATAGAGGGATAAAAGTATGGAATTTTGTTTCCATACATCCTCGATACATTAAACTAAAATTTAAAGTAGAGAGAAAATATGTTAAAGTCAATAATTGGTTCAAAAATAGGTATGACACAGGTTTTTGATGAAAAAGGCAAACTTGTGCCGGTAACAGTTATAGAAGCAGGACCATGTGTAGTTACTGCTATTAAAACTGTTGAAAATGACGGTTATAATGCCGTTCAGTTAGGTTTCAAAGATGTTGCAGAAAAGAAACTTACAAAAGCTCAATTAGGGCATTTAAAGAAAAATAATATAGCTCCTAAAAAAATCTTGAGAGAGTTCAGAACTGATGATGTTTCTGGATATACAGTAGGTCAAGAAATAAAAGCTGATATTTTTAAAGCAGGAGACTATGTTGATGTTAGCGGTATTTCAAAAGGTAAAGGTTTTGCCGGTGTTATAAAAAGACACAATTTTGGAATGCAACCGAGAACAAGAGGTCAATCTGATAGAATGAGAGCAAGAGGTTCATCAGGCGGACAAGGCCCTCAAAAATTGTTCAAAGGCATGAGAATGTCTGGACATATGGGTCAAGAATATGTTACAATACAAAAATTGCTTGTTGTAAATGTTGATGCAGAAAAGAACGTACTTCTCGTTAGAGGAGCAGTTCCTTCTGTTAAAACAGGTACTCTTATTGTTAATAATACAATAAAGAAAGTTCCTGTTAAAGTAGAAGAAAAGAAAGCAGCAAAGAAAAAATAAAAATTAGTAAATAGGACAAAAAGATAATGGATACAATAGTTTATACCGTTGAAGGTAAAGAAAAAGGAAGATATGAACTTCCGGAATATTTTAATACAGAAGTTAAAACAGCTCTTCTTCATGAAATTACAACAGGTTATCTTGCAAACTTGAGATCCGGAACACATGCTACCAAGACCAGAGGAGAAGTTTCTTTCTCAGGTGCAAAACCTTGGAAGCAGAAAGGTACAGGTAATGCAAGAGCAGGACAAAGAAATTCACCTCTTTGGAGAAAAGGTGGTATCGTATTTGGTCCTCAACCGAGAGATTATTATCAGAAGATGCCTAAACAAAAAAGAAAACTTGCATTAAGTATGGCATTTGCTAACTTAGCACAAGAAAACAATTTGGTTTTGGTTGATTTGATAAAATTTGAAGAAGCTAAAACAAAGAATGTAGCAACATTCTTAAAGAATTTGAAAGTTGACGGAAAGAAAGTTATTATCGCACTTTCAAAGAAAGATGATGTTGTTAAAACAGCAGCAAAAAATATAAAAGATGTTGTTGTAGAACAAATTGCAAATTTGAATGCTTATCAAGTTATGTGGGCAGATAAAATCGTTACAACACCTGAAGCAATTGATAGCATAAAAGAAAAGCAAGCATAAGAGAGAGTAAAATGGATATAAGAAACATTATTAAGAAACCTCTTGTAACAGAAAAAGCAGCTGTTGCAAAAGAAAAAGAAGGAAAATATACTTTCGTAGTTGATAAAGATGCTAACAAATATCAAATCAAACAAGCAGTAGAAGAAATGTTTGGTGTAAATGTAGTTAGTGTTCATACCGCAATTTTTAACGGTAAAACAAAAAGAATGGGTATGCACGAAGGTACAAAAAGTGACTGGAAAAAAGCTATAGTAAAGCTTAAAGAAGGTCAGGAAATAACAATAGAAGAAGCTTAATTTAGTTAAGCAAAAAAAATATGGGTCATCTCTTAGAAGTTATATTGTAAAAGATAGAAGTCTAAGCAGGTAATAAAGAGAGAGCTAATTCAGATAAGAATGAACATTCGGTATTGAATAGCTTTTCCGCCCGAAAAAAAGGAAAAAAAGATGGCAATCAAAACGTTTAAGCCGTACACTCCCGTAAGAAGATTCATTACGGTAGAAGATTTTTCAGAAATCACAACAAAGAAACCTGAAAAGTCTTTGATTGTTCCCGCAAAGAAAACCGGCGGCAGAAATAATACCGGTCAAGTAATGGTAAGATTTAGAGGCGGTGAACACAAAAGATACTACAGAATTATTGATTTTAAAAGAGATAAAATCAATATGCCTGCAAAAGTTCTTTCTATTGAATACGATCCTAACAGATCGAGCAGAATTGCTTTGGTTCAATATGAAGACGGAGAAAAAAGATACATAATACAACCTAAAGGTTTAAAGGTTGGGGATGTTGTAATGTCCGGTCCGAATGCCGAGATAAAAGAAGGTAATGCACTTCCTCTTTCCGCTATGCCTGTAGGTACGTTTATCCATAATTTGGAATTAGTTCCGGGTAAAGGAGCACAGTTGGTAAGAACTGCTGGTTCTTCTGCGCAGTTACTCGCAAAAGAAGACGAATATGCTCACGTAAGAATGCCTTCCGGAGAAATAAGACTAGTTCTAGTTAGGTGTTATGCAACAGTGGGACAAGTTGGAAATGTTGAACATGAAAACATGTCAATAGGTTCAGCTGGAAGACATCGCCACTTCGGTAAGAAACCTCATGTGCGCGGTACCGCCATGAACTCAGTTGACCATCCGCACGGTGGTGGTAGAGGTAGATCAAAAGGCAACAATCAACCTCGTAGTCCATGGAATCAACCAGCAAAGGGTTTCAAAACAAGACCAAGAAAAGTTTGGGATTGGATGATTGTAAGTCACAGAAACAAAGCTAAGTAATTTTAGCAACAGGAGTTTAACAGATGAGTAGGTCAATTAAAAAAGGACCTTATGTAGATGCGAAACTTTTAAAGAAAATGCAAAAGTTAAATGAGTCCGGCGAGAAAAAGATTATAAAAACTTGGGCAAGAGCATCGGTTATTACACCGGATTTTGTAGGACATACATTAGCTATACATAACGGTAAAAAATTTCTTCCGGTATTTATATCGGAACAAATGGTTGGACACAAGCTTGGTGAATTCGCACCTACCAGAATTTTTAAAGGTCACGGTGGAATGACAAAGCAAGAAACATCATTAACATAATGATGAAAGTTGAAAAATAGAGACGAATAAAAAAAGGCAAAGGACGAAAAAGATGGAAGCAAGAGCAATAGCAAGATTTGTAAGATATGCTCCTAGAAAAGTTAATCAAGTTTTGACTGTTATAAGAAATCAAAGAGTTGATAAAGCATTTGAAATTCTTTCTTTCTTACCTAAAAATGCAACTGAACTTGTAGAAAAAGTTTTGAAAAGTGCAGTAGCAAATGCAGGCAAACTTAAAGACCTTTCTAGCATCAAGATTAAAGAAGCTTGGGTAGGTCAAGGTCCTACATTGAAAAGAATGAGACCGGGTCCTATGGGCAGAGGTTTAGGTTACAAGAGAAAAACATCTCACTTAACAATAATTGTTACAGATGAAGGTGTTGTTCCGGCAAAAAGAAAGAAAAAAGCAGCAGCAGTTAAAGCTCCTGTAGCTCCTGCAGAAGTAGCAGCAACAGAAGAAAAAGCTCCTGCAAAAAAGACAAGAAAAACAGCTGTTAAAAAGACAGCAAAAAAAGCAGAAAAAAAAGAAACTGCTGAAAAATAGAAAATTTAGTAAAAGGTAAGGAAATATGGGTCATAAAATTCATCCTAAGAGCGTTAGAGTCGGTTACATTAAGGATTGGGATTCTAAATGGTTTAACCTAAAAGAAATGCCTGACTTTATAGAAGAAGATTTTAGAATAAGAGCTTATTTGAAAGAAAAATTGAAAATGGCTTCAGTTTCAAAAATCGGACTTGAAAGAGCAGGAAAATATATTAGAGTAAACATCTATACTTCAAGACCCGGTATCGTTATCGGTAAAGGCGGTCAGGGTATAGAAAACATTAGAATGGAAGTTGAGCAAATGACAGGAAGAAAAGCTTTCGTTAATGTTATGGAAATTAAGAGAGCTGAAATCGATGCTCAGCTTGCCGCTGATGGTATTGCTTATCAATTGGAAAAACAAGTTGCTTTCAGAAGAGCAATGAAAAAAGTTATTGAAAAAGCAATGGCAGCAGGTGCTCAAGGTATAAAAGTTATGTGTTCTGGAAGATTAGGCGGAGCCGAAATCGCAAGAACAGAATGGTTGAAAGAAGGAAGAGTTCCTCTTCAAACATTCAGAGCAGAAATTGATTACGGTTTTTCCGAAGCAAACACAACAATGGGAAAAATCGGAATAAAAGTTTGGATATTCAAAAAAGAACATTTCCAAAAGACAGCAAAAGAACTTTTGGAAGAAGCTAAACTTGTTGAAAATGTTGAAGAAGTAGGTGCTTCACAAGTTGGCCAAGATAATAAGTAAGGAAGGACAAAATATATGTTGATGCCAAAGAGAGTAAAATACAGAAAGACTCAAAGAGGAAGAATGAAAGGGTATGCAAAAGGCGGAACAACTCTTTCTTTTGGTACTTTCGGACTTCAAGCTCTTGAGCCGGTTTGGTTAAACAGTAACCAAATCGAAGCAGCTCGTATAGCTTTGACAAAATACACAAAAAAAGGCGGAAAAATCTGGATAAGAGTATTCCCGGATAAAGCTATTACGAAGAAACCTGCAGAAACCAGAATGGGTAAAGGAAAAGGAGATCCAGCATTTTGGGTAGCCGTAGTTAGACCCGGCAGAGTAATGTTTGAAATGGAAGGTATTCCTGAAGCAGACGCAAGAGCAGCATTGAAACTTGCTTCAGATAAACTTCCGATACATTGCAAAATTTTAGTAAGACAAGAAATATAATAACGGAAGAGAAAGATGAAACAGAAAAATTGGCAAGAAATAAAAAGTATGTCATCGGTTGAATTGAATGCTAAACTTGTTGAATTAGAAGATAAATACTACAAGTTAAAGTTTAGAAACTCAACGGCACCGGTAAAAAATCCTCTCGAAATAAGAGAGATGAGAAGAACAATAGCAAGAATAAAAACTCTTCTTGCTGAGCAAAAAAAGGGAAACTAATTCCCAATAGGAAGGAACAATGGAAGCTAGAGGAAAAAGAAAAGTAATGCAAGGAATAGTAGTTAGCGACAAGTCTTCTAAAACAAGAGTTGTAGCTGTTGAAAGAACAATTAAACATCCATTGTATGGCAGAATAATAAGAGTAAAATCTAAATTTTCTGTTCATGACGAAAAAAATGAGTCTAAAATGGGTGATTTAGTTTCTATAATGGAATCAAGACCTATGTCAAAAACCAAAAGATGGATTTTGACGGCAGTTGTAAACAAAGCATAAGGAAAAAGACAATGATTCAAGAAAGAACAATTTTAAATGTAGCAGATAATTCAGGAGCAAAAAAAGTAAGATGCTTCAGAGTTATGAAAGGTTTGAAAAGAAGATATGCCGGTCTCGGTGATGTTGTAATGGCTTCTGTTCAAGATGCTATACCTCACGGCAACATTAAAAAAGGTGATGTTGTTAAGGTTGTTATCGTTAGAACAGCAAAAGAATATCGCAGAGAAGACGGAACATATATCAGATTTGATGATAATGCAGCAGTAATCATCAACGACGAAGGGGAACCAAAAGGTACTCGTATATTTGGCCCTATAGCAAGAGAGTTGAGAGAAGCAAATTATCTTAAGATTATTTCTCTTGCACCGGAAGTAATATAATTAAGTTTAACGGGATAGAAATATGCTTAACATTAAGAAAAAAGATAAAGTTGTAGTTTTAGCAGGAAAAGACAAAGGTAAAGAGGGCGAAGTTTTAAAGGTTTATGATGAAACCAATAAAGTTGTCGTTTCTAAGGTTAACTTTGTTAAAAGACATACAAAACCTACACAGAGAGACCCGGGTGGTATAAAAGAAAAAGAATCACCTATTTCAATCTCAAATGTTATGTTGGTATGTCCGAAATGTAATAAACCTAACAGACCTAAATTTGACAAATTGTCAGACGGAAAGAAAGTTAGAGTTTGCAGAAAATGCGGAGAAATTATAGTTTAGTTATAAGGGAAGATAAATATGAATCAAGTTCCTAGATTAAAAGAATTGTATGTAAAAAATGTAATACCGGCCTTGGAAAAAGAGTTCGGTTTTAAGAATGCAAACGAAGTTCCGAAAGTTTCAAAAGTTGTTATAAACATCGGACTTTCAGAAGCAAAAGAAAATGTTAAAGTTTTGGAAACAGCAAGTGCGGAACTTGCAGCTATAACCGGTCAAAAACCTGTTACCTGCAGAGCAAAAGCATCAGTTTCCAACTTTAAAATCAGAGAAGGTATGCCGATAGGTGTTAAAGTTACTTTAAGAGGAGCAATGATGTTTGAGTTCTTAGACAGACTCATGAACATTGCAATGCCGAGAATCAGAGATTTTAGAGGTGTAGAACCTAATAAATTCGACGGTAGAGGAAACTTTAATATCGGTCTTACGGAACAGTATATATTCCCCGAAATCAACGTTGAAAAATCCGATAAACCCAGAGGAATGAATATAACAATCGTAACGACGGCAAAGAAAGACGAACATGCAAAGGCATTATTGGAATTTTTAGGTATGCCTTTCAAGAAAAGAAAATAGTAGTTATTGACGGACATTGTAGTAAACAATGTATATAAATTTTAAAAAATAGAGGCGTTTATGGCAACAACATCAGCAGAAGCAAAAATGCGCAAACCTCAAAAGTTTGCAACTAGGTTCAGGAATAGATGTCGCCTGTGCGGAAGACCTAGAGGCTACTACAGAGATTTCGGTTTATGCAGAATATGCTTTCGTAAACTTGCACACAACGGTGAAATACCGGGTGTTTCAAAGTCAAGTTGGTAATTTGCAGTTAGAAGTAATTTAAAATTAAAAAGAGGTTAGGTGTAATGATTACAGATCCTATATCAGACATGTTTGTTAGAATTCGCAATGCGAATGCAAAACTTCATGAAAAAGTTGATATCCCATCTTCAAAAGTAAAAACAGAAATAGCAAGAGTTTTGAAAGAAGAAGGATATATTGCAAACTATAAACACATTGAAGATCAAAAACAAGGTGTTTTAAGAGTTTATTTGAAGTATGATGTAAACGGAAAGGCAGTTCTTCAGGGAATAAAAAGAAGCTCAAAACCAAGCTTGAGAATTTTCAAAAGAGCTGAAGAATTGAAAAATGTTCTCGGCAGTTTCGGTGTAGCAATAATTTCTACATCAAAAGGAATGATGTCGAGCAAAAAAGCAAAACAAGCCGGAGTCGGTGGCGAAGTAATCGGATATGTTTGGTAAAATTTAAATATGAGGTTTTGAAATGAGTCGCTTAGGAAAAAAACCAATAACAATACCTGAAAAAGTAAAAGCAGAATTCAAAAACGGAATTTTGGAAATTTCGGGTGCAAATGGAAAACTCTCTCAATTAATCGACGAGAGAATAAATGTAAAAATTGAAAATTCAACTGTTACATTGGAACAGAAAGCAGAATCAAAAGAAGCAAATATGATGCAAGGTCTTATGAGAGGTCTTGTTTGCAATATGATTGAAGGTGTAACAAGCGGATACAAAAAAGAACTTGAACTTGACGGTTTGGGTTTTAAAGCTGTTATGAGCGGGAAACAAATCACTTTGACAGTAGGTTATTCTCATACAGTAACATTGGATATTCCCGAGGGAATAAAAGTTGTTACCGGTATGACACAAGACAAAATTCCTACATTAACAATCTCTGGTGCAGATAAACAAAAAGTAGGAGCTTTTGCAGCACAAGTCAGAGCTGTAAAACCGCCGGAACCATATAAAGGATTCGGTATAAAATATGTCGGTGAAAAGATTATTAGAAAAGCAGGTAAAGCAGCAGCAGGTTCTAAGAAATAATCTGATAAATAAATAGAGGGTTGTAAATGAAAAGTTCAAAAATAAGATTAGGTTTTCGTAAGAAAAGAATAAGAAGTAAAGTTGAAGGAACAACTGAAAGACCAAGACTCAATATTAAATGTGGTCATAAACATATTTATGCACAAGTAATAGACGATTCTAAAGGTTTTACTTTGGCAGCAGCATCAACTTTGTCTGCAGAAATTAAAGGTACATTGAAATCTACAGATACCGTTGAAGCAGCAAAAGCAGTAGGACAATTGATTGCTAAAAAAGCTGTTGAAAAGAATATTAAAAAAGTTGTTTTCGATAGAGCAGGAAAAGTTTATACCGGTAAAGTAAAAGCACTTGCCGACGAAGCAAGAGCCGGTGGACTTGAGTTTTAATTAAAACTAAAAATTTATATAATTGGCTTGTTGTCGTACAGGGGGATAAGTTGGCTGATAATAAAGTAAATAAAAAAGAAAAAGAAAATGAAAATGAAAGCGGTTTAATAGAAACCGTAGTAGCTGTCAACAGAGTTGCAAAAGTTGTTAAGGGTGGAAAAAGATTCTCTTTTAACGCTTTGGTGGTTGTTGGTGACGGCAAAGGTAAAATAGGTTGTGGTTTAGGTAAAGCAAACGAAGTTCAAGCTGCAATTAAAAAAGGCAGTGCTTATGCTCAAAAGAACATGGTATCCATAGCTTTAAGAAACACAACAATTCCACACGAAATCATCGGAGTTTCCGGTGCAGGAAAAGTTTTGTTGAAACCTGCAGTTCCGGGAACAGGTGTTATCGCCGGTGGTCCTGTTAGAGCCGTTCTTGAAGCAGTAGGAATTTCAGATATTCTTACAAAGTCTATGAGAACAGCAAACAAATTTAATGTTGTTTATGCAACAATAGAAGCATTGAAAGGTTTAAGAACAAAAGAAGATGTTGCTAAAATAAGAAATAAAGAGGTTGCAGAAATATGATAGGTCTTAACACATTAGCACCTGCAGCAGGTGCAAAACATAGAAAGAAAATTGTTGGTAGAGGTGAAAGCTCAGGTCACGGTAAAACCTCAACGAGAGGACATAAAGGCCAAAAAGCAAGATCCGGCGACGGAAAAATGTCTTGGTTCGAAGGCGGACAGATGTCTATCGTCAGAAGAACCCCTAAGAGAGGTTTCAGTCATGCAATGTTCCGTACGGAATATGAAATTGTTAATGTAAGCTCCATCGAATCAAAATTCGATGCAGGTGCTGAAATAACAAAAGAATCTCTTAAAAAAGCCGGAATAATAAAGAAAAACGGTTTGGTAAAAATTCTTGCTAAAGGCGATGTAAAGAAAAATTTCGTCGTTAAAGCAGATGCTTTTTCAAAAACAGCAAAAGAAAAAATAGAAAAAGCAGGCGGAAAAGCTGAAATAGTTAAGTAATTAAAAATTTATATATAGGGAATAATTATGTTTAATAAAATTGCAGATATCTTTAAGATACCACAACTCAGAAGTAAAGTGTTATTTACATTAGCGATAATCGTTGCCTACAGAATAGGTGCGGCAGTACCTATTCCGGGAATCAATGCAGATGCCGTAAGATCTTTGTTTGAGGCAAACAGTAACGGGTTGCTCGGATTTTTGGATATGTTCTCCGGTGGAGCATTAAACAGAATGTCTGTTTTTTCAATGGGTATTATGCCTTACATCAACGCATCCATTATCATGAGTTTGATGCAAGGTGCCCATGTTATTCCTTATTTAGACAGATTGGCAAAAGAAGGCGAGCAGGGAAGAAAAAAACTTACCCAAATTACAAGATACGGAACTCTTATACTCGGTGCAATACAATCATTCGGTCTTACAATGGCTATAATGAGAATGCCTACCCCAAGCGGTATGCCTATAGTTTTGGATCCTACAATGTCTTGGATGGTTATGACGGTATTTACACTTGTAACGGGAACCGTTCTTATAATGTGGCTCGGTGAGCAGGTAACGGAAAGAGGTATCGGTAACGGTATTTCTTTAATCATTTTTGCAGGTATCGTTGAAAGACTACCGTCGGCATGTTTAGGTGTTATAAAGCTTATACAAATGGAAGAACTTTCATTGCTTTTGGCAATAGTTTTATTGGCTTTGGTTTTGGTTGTTTTAACACTCGTTGTTTGGGTAGAAACAGCACAAAGAAGAATTCCTATTAACTATGCAAAAAGAATGGTTGGAAGAAGAATGTACGGCGGACAAACATCTTTCTTGCCTATTAAAGTTGATCAGTCCGGTGTTATCGCAGTTATCTTCGCAGTATCAATTTTGTCAGCTCCTTTGACAATTGCACAGTTTGCTCCGGATTGGACAGTATGGGGAATTCCCGTATCAAAAACAATAACAGATTGGTTTAACAGAAGTTCATGGGTTTATAATTTAGTATATGCAGGTTTGGTAATATTCTTCTGCTATTTCTATAACTCAATTTCTTTCAACCCGAAAGATTTAGCGGAAAATATGAAAAAGTCGGGCGGATTTGTTCCGGGTATCAGACCGGGCGAACCGACAGCAGTATATATTCAGAAAGTTTTGGAAAGAGTTACATTGGGCGGTGCATTGTTTGTAGCATGTATAGCAGTTTTGCCTGATTATTTAAGAACCATGATGTCTGCACCTTTCTTCTTCGGCGGAACTTCATTACTTATCGTTGTGGGTGTATCTTTGGATACTATCGGTCAGATAGAATCTCACCTTATAATGAGACATTATGAAGGTTTCATGAAAGAAGGCAGAATTAAAGGCAGATGGTTTAACATAAAATAATTTTAAGAGAATAAACTATGAAACAATTTAATTTTATATTATTCGGCCCTCCGGGAGCGGGAAAAGGAACACAAGCAAAAACAATAAGCAGTAAATTTAATGTAGTTCACCTTTCTACCGGTGATATGATAAGAGAAGCTAAAGATGATCCTATGTTTGCAAAATATTTAACTTCGGGTCAGTTGGTTCCGGATAGTGTGATTGTTGACATGGTTGTAAAAAGATTACAAAAAGACGATTGTAAAAACGGATTTTTGTTGGACGGTTTTCCGAGAACAATATTTCAAGCACAAGAGCTTGATAAGTTTTTACAACAATTAAACAGAAAAATAGCAGCAGTTTTTTATATAGATATTGCACAGGAAGAAGTTATAAAAAGATTAGCCGGAAGAAGAGTTTGTCCTTCATGCGGAGGCAGTTTTAATATAGAATTAAAACCGCCTAAACAAGAAGGTATTTGCGATTTTTGCGGTGCAAAACTTGTGCAAAGAAAAGATGATAATCCGGATACAATAAAGGAAAGATTGGTTGTTTATGAAAAACAAACAAAACCTTTGGCGGAATACTACGATAAAAGCGGTGTTGTTGCGAAAATAGACGGTGCGGTTTCTCCGGATAAAGTTTTCGAACAGATTGAAAATTTTGTTAATAATAATGTAAAATAAGAAGGATATCTTGGCCAGCAACATTGAATTAAAAAGTAAAGAAGAACTTGACAAAATGAGAGTTGCATGTAAAGCAACTGCGGAAATTTTGGAAAGTTTAAAATCTTTTATAAAGCCGGGATTATCTACGAAAGATATAGACGTTGAAGTATACAGAATGATAAGTTCTTTTAAAATGAAACCTGCTTTTTTGGGATACGGTGGTTTTCCCGGATCGGCATGTGTTTCAGTTAATGATGAGCTTGTTCATGGGATACCGAATGACTCTCGTGAACTTTCTTCAGGCGACATAGTAACTGTTGATGTGGGTTGTATTTATCAGGGGTATTATTCAGATGCGGCTTACACATATCCCGTAGGTAAGATAGATGCACAAACACAGAAACTTTTACAGGTTACCGAAGACTCATTATATAAGGCTATAGAGCAGGTCAAACCGGGCAATAGGTTGGGAGATGTTTCTTACGCAGTCCAAAGTTATGTAGAACCTTTCGGATTTTCAATAGTTCGTGATTATTGCGGTCACGGGCTTGGCAGACATCTGCATGAAGAACCGAGTGTTCCTAACTACGGAAAACCAGGAACAGGACCGAGATTAGTGCCGGGTATGGTTATTGCTATAGAGCCAATGGTCAATGTCGGAACACATAAAGTCGATGTGTTATCCAACAATTGGACAGTAGTAACAAGAGATGGTAGTATGTGTGCTCATTTTGAACATACTGTTGCCGTAACGGAAACAGGTTATGAAATTTTAACCAAAAAGTAACGGCAGTAGTGTGCAGGGTTATCTTTTTTAAGATAAAAAGTGAGTACCGAAGGTAAAAAAATGGCAAAAGAAGAAAAAATTGAAGTTACCGGTAAAATACTTGAATCGTTGCCGAATGCAATGTTCAAAGTAGAAATAGAAGGCGGTCATGTAATTTTGGCACACATTTGTGGCAAAATGAGAATGCACTACATAAAAATTTTGCCGGGCGACAAAGTAAAAGTTGAACTTTCTCCTTATGATTTAACAAGAGGAAGAATCACATATAGAGATAAATAGGAGTAAAATAATGAAAGTTAGAGCATCAGTAAAACCTATATGCCAGAAATGCAAGGTTATAAAAAGAAAAGGTGTTGTAAGAGTTGTTTGTGATGACCCGAGACACAAACAGAGACAAGGTTAATTTTTAAGTTGTTGAATTTAGAAGTCAAATAATATAAAATAAATATTTTTAGCGGAGGAAAAGATGGCAAGAGTTGCCGGTGTAGATTTACCAAAAAACAAAAGATTAGATATAGCATTGAGATATATTTACGGTATCGGACCTGTTTTTTCAGATGCGATTATCAAAGAACTTAATCTTGATCCTGCAAAAAGAGTAAAAGATCTTACGGAAGCAGAAGTTAACCAAATCAACAATCTTATCACGAAAGAATATAAGGTTGAAGGTGATTTGAGAAGAGAAATTCAAGCTAATATCAAGAGATTGATAGATATCGGCAGTTACAGAGGAATGAGACATAAAAGAAATCTTCCTGTAAGAGGACAAAGAAGTAAAACAAATGCAAGAACAAGAAGAGGAAAGAGAAAGACCGTAGGTGCAGGTGCAGGAAAAGCAGCACAAGCTAAAGGTGCAAAAAAATAAAAAATAGTGTCAAATATAAGTTGGAGGCTTAAAGATAATGGCAGAAAAGAAAGTTAGCTCATCAAAAAGAAAAATAAAATTTGCCGGCGGAATGGCAAGAGCATATATTCAGTCAACATTTAACAATACAATCGTTAGTATTACCGACGATAAAGGAAATACATTGGTTTGGGCATCAGCAGGCGGTTCGGGATTTAAAGGTGCAAAAAAAGGAACTCCGTTTGCGGCTCAAATGACAGCTGCAGCAGTAGGTAAAAAAGCTATGGATTGCGGCGTAAAACAAGTTTCAGTTTTCGTTAACGGTCCTGGGCCGGGAAGAGAAACTGCAATAAGAGGACTTCAATCTTCGGGACTTATGATATCTGCAATTAAGGATGTTACACCGGTTCCTCATGATGGTTGCCGTCCGCCAAAGCCAAGAAGAGTATAGTAGTTTTGTAATATAAAAAGGTAAAAATTATTCGGAGGATTTTAATAGATGGCTCGTTATATTGGTTCAGCCTGCAAACAATGCAGGGCAGAAAGAGAAAAATTATTTTTAAAAGGTGAAAGATGCTCTACAAAGTGTGCATTAGACAGAAAAAGAGGTAAAAATGCACCGGGACAACACGGAGCAAAGAAAGGTAAAATTTCAGATTACGGAAAACATTTGAGAGAAAAACAGAAAGCAAGAAGAGTATTCGGTTTAACCGAGCAACAATTTAAGAGATATTTCATTGTTGCAGAAAAGATGCCTGGTCTTACAAGTGATACATTGTTGAAACTTCTTGAAATGAGACTCGATAATGTTGTTTATAAATTAGGTCTTTCTTATTCAAGAAAGAATGCAAGACAAATGGTTATGCACGGATTAATTTGTGTTAACGGAAAGAAGATAGATGTTCCCAGATACCAAGTTAAAAAAGATGATGTTATAACAGTTAAAGCAAGTTATAAAGATAATGTTAATTTGAAGAAACTTATGGAAAACCCGGTAGCGGTTCCGAGTTGGTTAACATTTGATAAAAATGCTATTGAAGGCAAAGTTGTTAATGAACCTTTAAAGGAAGATTTTTCACATCCTATAAATGGTCAGTTGATTGTAGAATTCTATTCAAAATAAAAAATAACCGCTTGAAAGACAGTGGGTTAAAATGGAGTAATATAGCATGAAAATGCCAGATTTAGAAAAATTAAAGAAATTACAATTAGAAGAAAAAACAGCTACAAAAACTTTTGGAAGATTTATTGCTCAGCCTTTTGACAGAGGTTACGGTAATACAATCGGTAACTCTTTAAGAAGAATATTGCTTTCAAGTATTGAAGGTGCAGCTATAACTTCTGTTACAATAAAAGGTGCAGATCACGAATATGCTGTTCTTAAAGGTGTTAGAGAAGATGCTTTACAAATAGTTCTTAATCTTAAAAAAATCAGAGTTAAATTAAATTCTGACGGTCCGGAAAAAATTTACTTGAAAGTAAATAAAGGCGGACAAGTTACGGCTGCAGATATAGAAAAAAATGCTTCCGTAGAGATTATGAATCCGGAACAGGAAATTGCCAACATAGATGCGGGAACAACTTTGGAAATGGAAATGGAAGTTTCTAAAGGCAGAGGATATGTTAGAGCAGAATCTATAAAAGAACACAAATATGCAGCAAATACAATTGTTATGGATGCTTTATTTTCTCCTATAACAAAAGTAAACTATCAGGTTGAAAATACCAGAGTAGGTCAAGATTTAAACTATGACAGACTCGTTATGGAAATATGGACAGACGGTTCAATTACACCGCAGGATGCTTTAATAGAATCGGCAAAAATTTTAAGAAATACACTTACAATTTTCACCGGTGAAGCTTCCGTTGCTGACGAAGCCCAACAAGAAGCTGCAGCAGCAGAACAACCAAAACAGGAAGATAAAACCGAAGAATTGAAAGCTCAACCAATCAGTATATTGGATTTAACAACAAGAGCTTCAAACAGTTTGAAAAATGCAGAAATAGAAACAATAGGACAGCTTATTTCTTATTCTGAAGTTGATTTGATGGAGTTTGATAAATTCGGAAAAACTTCATTAAAAGAAATTAAAGAGAAGTTATCGGCAATCGGCTTGTCTTTGAAGGAGCAATTATAATGATAAAAAATCATAACACAAGAAAATTAGCAGTTACACCATCACATAAAAGAGCTATGATGAGAAATATGACAACATCTTTGTTCTTGCACGAGAAAGTTACAACAACCGTTCCAAGAGCAAAAGAAGTTGTAAGATATGCGGAAAAACTTATAACAAAAGCTAAAGCAGCAGACTTGAATGCCAAGAAAGCTTTGCATTCCGAAATAACGGATAAAGAAGTTGTTAAAAAAGTATTTGAAGTTTTGGTTCCGAGATATAAAGAAAGAAACGGCGGATACACACAGATATTTAAGCTCGGAGTAAGAAGAGGCGATGCTGCGGAAATGGCAGTAGTTAAATTGGTTATATAGTTTAAAATAATCGAAAATATAACAGGTACTTTACCATTACGGTAAGGTGCCTGTTTTTTTATGTAAAAAAATGTAGAAATAAATTGAAAAATATACTATAATTATGTCGTTATGCATATACATGATTTTTATGCAAATATTTATAAATATTTTGGAGGATTAATGAATTTAAAAAAACTTATTGTTTTTTTAGTTTTGAGTCTTTTTTGTATTCCGACGGGTTT
>CACWKJ010000008.1 GCA_902761395.1 uncultured Elusimicrobium sp.
AATGAAGAAACTCAGGAATGAAGTGTATATGGATCCCGTAAGGGCATACTCGATTTCCTGAGTTTCAATATTATAACCAAAATATTAAGGTCGCTATAAGTTGTAAATTAAGTATTCGCTATAGTTAACGAATACTTAATTTGCATCCGCAATATCTCTGACTGTAAAGTCCCAATTTCTTAATTTTATGAACACCGTCATAATGAATCTTTCGCGGATCTACATAAACGAAATTCAGTCCGTTTTGTGCAGCCATCTCTTCGCACATTTGTTTTATAACGTCGTGCTTTTGGTATGGGCTGGACAATAATGTTGTTGAAAAGTTTTTTATACCGGTTTGTTTTGCTGTTTCCACCGTTTTTTCTAACCTTTTTAAATAACAATAATAGCATCTGCCTTTATCACATTTAACGGCATCGTTAAGCCAAAGGTCTTCATATTTAGTTTCATCATCCAACCAATCGGCTTTTATTTCCATTTTTTGAATATTTAGCAAATCCATATACTTGTTCCAAGTATCGTATCTTGCCAAATGTTCTTTTAACGGATAAATGTTCGGATTAAACCACAAACTTACTATTTCGTATTCCTGTAACAATGTTATTGTTGATGCACTGCACGGCGCACAACATGTATGTAACAAAATCTTTTCCATATTAAAACAACTCTTTTTGATTATTAATTTTTTTAGGTATAGGAATATTCAAATGTTTGTATGCCAACGGTAACAACTCTGCCTCTGGGTGTTCTTGCAATAAATCCTAACTGTATCAAATAAGGTTCATAAACATCCGATATTGTATCCGCATCTTCACTGACAGACACGGCCATAGTATCAAGTCCTACCGGTCCGCCTGAAAACTTTTCTATCATTGTGGTAAGTAAAAGCCTGTCCATTTTATCAAGACCGATATCATCTATTCCTAAAGCATCAAGACCTTCTTTTGCTATTTGTTTATTTATTACACCGCCCGTTTTTATCTCGGCAAAATCCCTGACTCTTTTTAATAATCTGTTAACGATTCTCGGGGTACCTCTCGATCTTCTTGCAATTTCAAGAGCACCTTCTTCATCTGTTTTAACATTTATTATTGAACTTGACCTTTTAACTATTTGTACAAGTTCGTCCGTATCATAATAATTTAAATGTTCTATTATACCGAATCTGTCTCTTAAAGGGCTTGAAAGCATACCCGCTCTTGTAGTTGCACCTATCAAAGTAAATTTTGGTACGGGAAGTTTTATCGTTTTTGCGGAAGGTCCCTGTCCGATAATAATATCAAGTTCAAAATCTTCCATTGCAGGATAAAGAGCTTCTTCCACCAAATGATTCATCCTGTGAATTTCATCTATAAAGAAAACATCACCTTCGGAAAGGTTGGTTAAAATTGCAGCTAAATCCCCGACTCTTTCAAGAACAGGACCGGAAGTTGTTCTTAAATTTCCGCCCATTTCTTTTGCAATAATATGTGCAAGTGTGGTTTTACCCAGTCCCGGTGGTGCATAAAACAAACAATGATCTAAAGGCTCATTTCTTTTTTTGGATGCTTCAATAAAAACCTTTAAATTATTTTTAAGTTTTTGTTGACCGATAAACTCGTCAAGATATTTAGGTCTTAACGAATTTTCAAGTCTTTCTTCCGGAGATAAATTTTCCGGATCTATAATTCTGTTTTCTTCATTCATATCCATTTTATAAATACTTTAAAGATTC
Organism: uncultured Elusimicrobium sp.; assembly: GCA_902761395.1. GTDB lineage: Bacteria > Elusimicrobiota > Endomicrobiia > Endomicrobiales > Endomicrobiaceae > Ruminimicrobiellum. Next base: position 1,715 of record CACWKJ010000008.1, read on the forward strand.
CGTAATTATTTGTTCTACTGAAAAATCTTTATTTTCGTTTGCTACTTTATTTACAACTTCTCTTGCATCGGTTTCTTTATAACCTAATGCCACAAGTGCGGCTACCGCTTCCGAAGAAGAAGAACCCGCATCGATATTGCTCCACTTTGCGGAATCTTTTACGGTAACGTTTGCTATTTTATCTTTTAATGCGGCTACCAACTTTTCAGCAGTTTTCTTTGTAAATCCGAAAATTCCGCTAAGCATTGAAACATCTCTTTTCATCACCGCCGCTTTAAAATCAGCAAACGATTTTGAAATTTTATCGAGATATTCCATTGCCTTTTTAGCACCTGTTGAAGGAACTTCATCTTTTATTAAAACGAACATATCTCTTTCTTCTCTGGTTAAGAAACCGTAATAAGAAATTACTCCGCCGTACATTCCGGTAGATTCTATAATATATAGTTTTACCTGGTTACCGTCGGTAGGCAACTTGTTAAATGTATCCGCAGTTATGGAAATACTATAACCGATACCTGCAACTTCCACAACTGCGGTATTTAAAGTTTTATAAGATAATGTTCCTTTAAAATAATCTATCAAAATTATTCCTCTTCCTGTAATATGTCGCCGAGTGTCGGTTTTTCATCGTTGGAAGAGAATTGTTTTATCAACTCTTTTTCCTGAGCTTTTTCAAATTTCTTAATTGAAGCTTCCAACTTTCTTTCTCTTAAATCGGCCTTAATTATTTTTGCTTCGATTTCTTCCCCTTCTTTAGGAAGCTCGCCGATTTTATTTTCAAAAGATAATTCGGTTCTCTTAATTAACACTTCAATTTTCGGCTCAACTTCAATAAATACACCAAATTCCGCAACTCTTACAACTTTACCTTTAACGGTTGTTCCGAGTTTATATTTTTTATAAGGATCTTCCGTTAAATGTTTTAAAGATAATGCAATTTTTTCGTTTTGTGTATTAACAGATAAAACAACAACTTCAACTTCCTGACCTTTTTTCAAGAAATCTTCAGGGAACTTTGTTGTTTTAAACCAAGAAAAATCACTTATATGTATAAGACCTTCAACACCTTCCGGCAATTTTACGAATGCACCGAACGGTGTAATATTTTTTACTATACCTTTAACTTTTGTTCCCGGAACATAATGTCTTGCGGTTTCTTCCCATGGGTTAGGTTTCATTTGTTTTACGGACAAAGAAATCTTCTTTGTTTCTTTATCGCAACTTACAATTTTAACTTCTATTTCCTGTCCTTCTTTAACTTCGCTCTTGAACAAATGTTCTGCATCGTTCCAAGCATATTCCGCTACAGGCAACAAACCTTCAACACCTTTTTCAAGTTCAACAAATGCTCCGTAAGGCATTATTGAAGTAACTTTGCCTTTCATTATAAGACCTGCAATATATTTTTCCCCTGCACTGTCCCAAGGGTTAACTGCAAGCTGTTTCATACTTAAAGAAATCTTCTCGTTTTCTTTATCTATTTTGGATATTTGAACTCTTACTATTTGACCTACATGCAAAATATCTTCAACTTTTTTAACTTTGTACCAAGCAAGTTCGCCGATATGTAAAAATCCGTCTACTCCGCCCAAATCTACAAATGCTGCCGAAGGAATAATTTTTTTAACTGTTCCGTCCAATATTTGGCCTTCGGTTAATGTTGCAAACATTTGTTCTCTTTTTGCTCTTTTTTCATCTTCCAAAAGTTTTCTTCTTGATAATGTTATTTTCTTATCGTATCTGTCAAATTCGGTAATTGCAAACTCAAAATTTTTACCTATATATTTTTCCGGATTGTTAACAAAAGATGTATCTACTTGCGAAATGTGCAAGAAAGCATTTACTCCGACATCAACAATAAAGCCGCCCTTAATTGATTTCTTTATTGTTCCTTTTATTGTTTGTTTGTTTTTGAATATTTCTTCTACTTTATCCCAAGCTTGTTTTTCCAAAACTTCTCTGTAAGAAAGTTGTATTCTTCCTACGGCATTTTTTACAAATACTTTTACTGTTGCACCTACTGCCAACTCTTTGGGAATTTCGTTGTTTTCAAATTCGGATTTAGGAATTATACCTTCCGATTTCATACCTAAATCCACCATAAACCCGTCATCGGTTTCGGCAACAATTACAACATCCAATATTTGACCTTTGCTAAGACCCATCTTTGTTTCAGGTCCCAACAAATCTGCCATACTGATACTTTCATCTTCTTCAAACTTCGTTAAATTATCTAAATTATTGTTTTCCATTTTACTTCTTCTCCTTTTCGTGATCTAATCTTAACCTTCTAACAATTTGTGATTTCTTTTATCCTCCTTTTAATATTTTCAATAATCCAGTCAGGCGTTGAAGCACCTGCCGTTATTCCTACAGCTTCTACTTTGTCGAACCAAGCTGGTTTGATTTCATCGACATCTTCTATATGATATGTTTTTGTTATGTTAGAACAAATCTGGTACAAGCGGGTAGTATTACCTGAATTTTTACCGCCTATAACAATCATTACATCAACTTCTTTAGCCAACTTTGCAGCCGCACTTTGTCTGTCAAAGGTTGCTCTGCAAATAGTGTTAAATACCTTCACTTGAGATATTTTGGATATCTCATTAACAATTTCTTCAAACTTTTTAGGACTTTGTGTAGTTTGGCTTACTATATAAATTATATCAGTTTTTTTAACATTTTTAACATCGTTTTTATCTTCAACAACCAAACATTTGCCTTTGCCGTAAGAAACAAGAGCCACAACTTCCGGATGTTTTTTTTCACCTACAATAACGATTTGTTCGCTGTCTTTACTTAACTCTTTTATTATGTCTTGTGCCTTCTTTACGAAAGGGCAGGCAGCATCCACTATTTTTATATTTTCTTTTTTAGATAAATTTTCGTAAATATCCAAAGGAATTCCGTGTGTTCTTAACACCAAAACACCTTTTTCTATTTTCGAATAATCTTCAATAACTTTAATATTTTCTTTTTCTAATCTTGCAACTTCCTGCGGATTATGTATTAAAGGCCCGAAGGTGTAAACATCACTGTTTTTTGAAGCAATGTCTTGTGCCAAATCTATTGCTCTTTTTACACCGAAACAAAATCCCGCACTTTTAGCTATTGTTATTTTTACCATTTTTTTCTCTACAATGCTCTTATTTCGTCCAACACCTGTTGAGCTATTTTTAAATAATCTTCTTTTGTATGTTCTTTCGGAGGATATACCGGTTTACCATACTTTATTTCTATTCTTTTGAACTTTTTCATATTATTGGTATTAACTATTTTTACCGGAACTATAGGAACCTGACAATTACAAGCCACCATACCTACACCCGGTCTTGCTTTACCTAACTCGCCCGTTTTTGATCTTGTACCTTCCGGAAACATTAACAATGCTTTTTTGTTTTCCAAAAGAGTAAATGCATTTCTGAATGCACTCATATCCTGCATACCTCTTTTTACGGGGAAAGCATTTGTTCTTTTTATTACAGAACCTAATATCGGAGTATCGAAAAGTTCTTGTTTTGCCATAAAATAAAGGTCTTGTTTCATAAAACATCCGGCCAACGGCGGATCAAAAAAACTCATATGGTTTGGAGCTATTATAAAGCCTGTGTTTTCGGGTATATTTTCCTGCCCGGAAGATTTGCATCTGTATATAAGAATAAACATCAACTTGAACACAACTTTGCCTAAATAATATAAAAAACTGCTTCTTTTTCTTATTTGCATATCTTTTTTAACACCTCGTAAAAATTTGCAAAGGAAATTTTTACACAATCGCTGTTTAAAATTTCCGTTTCACCTTCCGCTGTAAGACCTGCTATAGATAACATCATTGCTATTCTGTGATCATCAAAACTGTCTACCGTTGCACCTTTAAGTTTTACAGGTCCGTTTATTATAAAACCGTCATCTGTTTCCTTAATATCCGCACCCATTTTATTTAATTGAGATGCAACCGAATGTATTCTGTCACTTTCTTTAACTTTTAATTCTTTTGCACCCGATATAATTGTTTGTCCTTCGGCTTGAGTAGCCGCAAGAACTATTATGGGAATTTCATCTATTAAAGACGGAACTATTTCTTTACCGAAACTTGTAGAATTAAGTTTTGAAGTTTTTATTTCTATATCGGCAACATCTTCACCCGATACCGTTCTGACGTTATCCAAAACAATGTCGGCACCCATACTTTTTAAAACTGTTAAAATTCCGTCTCTTGTTTTGTTTATATTTACATTTAAAATTTTTATATTTGAGTTTGGAACAATTAAACCTGCAACAATAAAAAATGCTGCAGAAGATATGTCGCAGGTAACCGTTACTTCCTGTGCATACAACCCGTTACACTTTTTTACACTTACGGATAACCCGTCAACCGAAATATCCGCACCGAATGTTTTAAACATTCTTTCGCTGTGATCTCTTGATTTTATCGGTTCCGTAACCGTTGTTGTTCCGTCCGCATATAACCCTGCAAACAATATGCACGATTTTACCTGTGCACTTGCCACGGAACTCGTATAACTTATTGCTTTTAAATTTTCTTTCGGAGAAATTGTCATAGGTAAAAAGTTATTTTCTTTTGCCGTAATATTTGCACCCATTAAAGACAAAGGTTCAATAACTCTTTTCATCGGTCTTTTAGATAAACTTGCATCACCGGTAATCGTTGATGAAAATTTTTGGCCTGCCAAAACTCCCGACAGCAACCTTGTTGTTGTACCGGAATTTCCCGCATAAATTTCTTTAACGGGATTTTTTAAACCGTTAATACCGGCACCCGTTATTGTAAGTGAATTTTCGGTTTGTTCTATATTTACACCCATTTGTTTAAATGCATTCATTGTCATCAAACAATCATCGGATTTAAGGTAATTATTTATATAAGATTTACCTGTCGCAAGCGAAGACAACATTATTGCTCTGTGGGTAATGGATTTATCTGCCGGAACCGTAATTATTCCGTTAAGTTTTGATACCTTATTTATTTTCATTGTCTTATACTTTTTTCCAATATTTCTTTCAGTTTTTCTTCGTTTCCGAAAGTACCGACAAACTCTTTTATTTGTTTACATAATTCTTCGGACAAAATTTTTAAGTTATCTTTGTTATTTAAAAATATCGGGATCCACATTTGCGGAGAAGATTTTGCTACTCTGGTTAAACTTTTAAATGAGCCTGCAACCAAATTTTCTATATTTTTATTTTTGCCTCTTTTTTCTCTGAACATCTTATAAAAACTGAATGCTATTATATGAGGAATATGACTTGTAAAAGCTACGGTTTCATCATGTTCTTTTGCGGACATAAAAAATGTTTTACAACCTATATCCTTCCATAATTTAGCTATTACTTTTGTATTTTTATCTTTCGGATTTGAGGTTATTACAACGGTAGCATTATTATAAATATCCAAACTTGCATACTCTATACCGTTTTGTTCTATACCGCACATCGGATGGCAGCCTATGAATGCAGGGTAATCTTTGTTCTTTTGTTTAAGTTGTTTTATTTTTGTATCGACATTAAACTTTATGCTGCCTATATCGCAAACAATAGTTTTTTTGTTAGCGAATGTTGCTATTTTTTTATAAATATCAACTATCGTATCTACGGGACTGCAAATAAAAATTATATCGGCACACTTTGCTGCAGAAATATCCGTTGAGTAACTATCGACGGCATTTTTATCTTTGGCAAGTTTCAAGTTTTTTATGTTTCTGCCTATACCTATAACATCGTATTGCCTTGAGCCGTTTTTAAATAAATGTCTCAAGGCAATACCTAAAGATCCGCCCATTAAACCTACGCCTATTACTGCAACGGTTTTCATTAAATCTCTCTGCCTAATGCTTTTGCCAAAACTTTAAGTTCCGACATTAATTTTTTATATTGGTCCGGTAACAAACTTTGTGCTCCGTCCGACAAAGCTTCTTCCGGTCTGGGATGTATTTCCAATGCTATTGCATCCGCTCCTACGGCTAAACAACCTTTTGCCATTGTAGGAACATGTTCTCTTATACCTATACCGTGAGAAGGATCCAATACTACCGGCAAATGTGTGAGTTTTTTTACAACAGGTATAGCATTCAAATCCAAAGTAAATCTTGTTGCGGTTTCGAATGTTCTTATACCTCTTTCACACAACATAACATTATTGTTTCCTTCAGACAAAATGTATTCCGCTGAAAGCAACCATTCTTTTATTGTTGTTGCCATACCTCTTTTCAATAAAACAGGTTTCTTTTGTCTGCCGCAAGCTTTTAACAAATCGTAATTTTGAACATTTCTTGCACCGATTTGAACTATATCGCAATATTTACTTACCAAAGGAACTTGTTCCACCGACATAGCTTCGCTTATTGTAGGAATTTTATATTTTACTCCGACATCGTGCAAAAATTTTAAGCCTTTTTCTCCTAAACCTTGGAAAGTGTATGGCGAAGATCTCGGTTTATATGCTCCGCCTCTGAGTATTGTTCCTCCGCCGTCTTTAACTATTTTTGCTATTTCTTCCAATACGGATTTACTTTCTATTGCACAAGGTCCTGCTATAACAGGTACTTTGTTTCCACCTATTTCTATACCGTAAGGAAGTTTTATTATTGTATTTTCTTGCTTAAAATCTCTTGATGCCAACTTGTATGGTTTTTCGATTTCGCTTATATGGTCAACTTCATCCATTGATTCAAAGAATTCACCATATTTTTCCGCAAATTCGCCAACCATACCGATAATGGTTACGTCTTTACCTTTCGATATGTGAGGTATGTAGCCTAATTTCTTTATTTTTTCTACAACCTTTTTTTCTTCCTGCTTTGTCGCCCCTTTTTTAAGAGTTATAATCATTTCTTTTCTCCTTACAACTAATTTTTTTATTATATAAAATTAAAATTCTAATGTATATATCAATTATTCATGGAATCTTTCATACTTTTAACATAATCATAAATATAGCTGTCTGCATCCGTTCCGTGTTGTTTTATAATTTTAATTATTGCACTTCCTACAATTACCCCGTCTGAAATTTTTGACATTTGGTTTGCCTGCTGCGGCGAATGTATTCCAAACCCTATTGCAGTAGGTACGGATGTTACTTTTTTAACCGAATCCACAATGGATTTTAAATCTGTTTTTATTTCATTTCTTTCACCGGTAACACCCATAGAAGAAACTACATACAAAAAACCTTCCGCTTCTTTAGCAATATCTTCTATTCTTTGCTGTGATGTAGGTGCTATTAACGAAACAATTTTTATGCCGTACTTTTTTGCATATTCGGAAATTTCGTTTTTTTCTTCAAAAGGTAAATCAGGAATAATTATACCGTCTATACCTGTTACGGAACATTGTTTAAAAAAGTTATCGTAACCGTACCTGAAAACCGGATTAACATATGTCATAAAAACCAGCGGTATGTTAACCGTTTTTCTTACTTTCTTAACAAGGTCAAAAATTTTATCGAGATTCGTTCCCGCTGCCAATGCTTTTTGGCTTGATTCCTGAATAACCGGTCCTTCAGCAACAGGATCGGAAAACGGTATTCCTATTTCTATTAAGTCGGCTCCCGCAGAAACCATTTTATAAATAAAATCTTCCGTCTTGTTTATGTTCGGATAACCCGCCGTTATAAACGGTATAAATGCCTTTTTATTTTTAAATGCCGATTCTATTCTATTCATATATTTCTTCTCCTCTGTATCTTGCAATTGCCGCTACATCTTTATCGCCTCTTCCCGAAAGGCAAACTATTATGCTTTCGCTTTTATCTATTTTCGGTGCAATTTTTCTTACATGAGCAACAGCATGTGCACTTTCTATTGCACAAATTATACCTTCCGTTCTTGCAAGGTACTCAAATGCACTTACCGCTTCTTCATCGGTAATCGAAATATATTCTGCTCTTCCGGTATCGTGCAAGTATGCATGTTCCGGGCCTATTCCCGGATAATCAAGACCTGCCGATATCGAATAAACTTCAGCAATTTGTCCGTATTTGTCCTGACAGAAATACGATTTCATCCCATGGAAAATTCCTATTTCGCCTTTGGCAATAGATGCGGCATGTTTGTCTGTATTAAGTCCTTTACCTGCAGCTTCGCAACCGATAAGTTTTACATTTTTTTCTTCAATAAAATTGTAAAACATTCCCATAGCATTACTTCCTCCGCCGACACAAGCAACAACGGCATAAGGAAGTTTTTTCTCGTATTCCAAAATTTGTTGTTTTGCTTCTTTACTTATTACACTTTGAAAATCTCTTACTATCGTAGGAAACGGGTGCGGTCCCATAACGGAACCTAACACATAATGAGTATCGTTTACTCTTTTAGACCATTCTCTCATTGCTTCGTTTACGGCATCTTTCAAAACTTTTGTACCGGAAGTTACCGCATTAACTTTAGCACCCAACAATTTCATTCTGTAAACATTCAATGCTTGTCTTTTTGTATCTTCTTCACCCATAAATATTTCACATTCCATACCTAAAAGTGCGGCAGCGGTTGCTGTTGCAACTCCGTGCTGCCCCGCACCTGTTTCGGCAATTACTCTTGTTTTGCCCATCTTTTTTGCAAGAAGAACCTGACCTAAAACATTATTTATTTTATGTGAACCGGTATGATTCAAATCTTCTCTTTTTAAATATATTTTTGCTCCGCCCAAATCTTTTGTCATGTTTTCGGCATAATATAAAAGAGACGGTCTGCCGGCATAATTTTTTAACAATGTGTTTAGCTCGTCTGTAAATTCGGGATTATTTTTATAATATTCATACTGCTTTTCAAGATTTTTTATCTCGTTCATAAGTGTTTCGGGAATATATTGCCCGCCATATATTCCAAACCTTGTATTGCTCATTTTTACTCTCCTGACTATATTTAAAATTTTATTTTTATCTTTAACTTTATTTGTTTCCACACCGCTCGATATATCTATACAATACGGATTTAATTTTATTGCCTGTTCTACATTGTTCCCGTTGATACCGCCTGCAAGGAAATACGGTCTTATAAAACTTTTTAACAAACTCCAATCAAATGTTTTTCCTTCACCCATTCCCGCATCAAACATCAACAAATCCGCTTGAGAATTTCGCCATCGAACAATTTCTTCTCCGTTTTTTACTTTTACGGCTTTAATTATTTTTTTGTTACAAACTTTTTTTAAATCACTTATATATTTATCATCTTCATCACCGTGAAGTTGAACAAAATCGATAATATTTTCGTCACAGATTTCTGCGATTTTATTTATATTTTCATTAACAAAAACACCCACCGACAAAATATTTTTATCCAACTTGTTTTTTAATTTTTTTGCGGTTTCTTTAGATACTTGTCTGTGACTTTCAGCAAACACAAAACCTACAAAATCCGGTTTTGCTTCGTTAACAAAATCGATATCTTCTTCTCTGAATAATCCGCATATTTTTATCTTCATATTTATCCTCGCAATTCCGAAAGGAATTGTTTTTTATCTTTACTTAACATCATACTTTCGCCGATTAATGCTCCGTTAAAACCGACATCTTTTAACATCTTTATATCTTGTGCGGTTTTTATTCCGCTTTCCGAAATTAAAATTTTATCGTCCGGAAGAAAATTTCTTAACTTTAAAGATGTGTTTATATCAACGGTAAATGTTTTTAAATCTCTGTTATTTATACCTATTATTTTTGCATTACAACTTAATGCTTTTTTAATTTCTTCTTCATTATGTGTTTCTACAAGACAACTTAACTTTAAACTTGTTGCAATGTTTATAAATTTTTTTAAAGTGCTTTCGTCAAGAACAGCACAAATAAGTAAAACGGCATCCGCACCGATAAGTTTCGCCTGATATATTTGATATTCGTCAATAATAAAATCTTTTCTTAAAACAGGAATATTTACAATATCTGCAACATCTTTCAAATATTTATCGTTACCTTTAAAAAAGTGCGGTTCGGTAAGAACCGATATTGCCGAAGCTCCCGCTTTTTCGTATTCTTGTGCGATATCCGTATAAGGAAAATCTTCGACTATAACACCTTTTGACGGTGACGCTTTTTTTATTTCGCAAATAAAAGAAAAATCTTTACTTTTCAAAGAATTCTCAAAAAAGAAATTTTTACTTGAAGGCAAAGACAAAACTTCCTGCTTTAAAGTTTCGATATCTTTTTCTTTTTTTTCGTTTTCTATTCTTGTTTTTTGTTTGGCAATTATATCGTCAAGTATCATAACTATTCCTCATTAGACAATTTAACATATTTTTCCATTTGCACAAAAGCTTTTTGACTTTCAATCATTTCTTTTGCAATATTAACCCCTTCGGCAATTGAAATTTCCGGTTTTGCAACATGTATTGCCGCTGCGGAATTTAGTATTACGGCATCTGTTTTCGGACCTTTTGCACCGGACAAAATATCTTTTGTTATTTTTGCATTTTCCTGCGGTGTTCCTCCCAACAAATCTTCCTTTTTACATTTTTTCATACCGAATTGTTCCGGTTCGATTTCGTAAGTTTTATAATTTCCGTTAACAACTTCACAAACTTTTGTTACCGAACTTGCGGAAATTTCGTCAAGTCCGTCTGTTCCGTAAACCACCATAGCACTTTTTACACCTAAATTAGATAACACGTGTGCCATAGGTTCAATTAAATCTTCGTCGTAAACACCTAACAACTGCATACTTGCTCCGGCCGGATTTACCAACGGTCCCAAAATATTAAATATTGTTCTTATACCCAACTCTTTTCTTACCGGTGCAACATATTTCATTGCTATATGATAGTTTTGTGCAAACAAGAAACAAAAATTTATTTTATCCAAAATTTGTTTACTCTTTTCAGGTGATATTGTTATTTTTGCACCGAAAGCTTCCAATACATCTGCTGCTCCGCATTTACTTGATGCTGCTCTGTTTCCGTGCTTGGCTATAGGTATTCCCGCCGCAGAAACAACAAATGCGGACGTTGTCGATATATTGAAAGAATTTGATTTATCTCCGCCCGTTCCCACGATTTCCAATATATCCATATCGTTAAGAAGTTTTACGCAATGTTTTCTCATACCGGATGCCGCACCGGTAATTTCTTCTATTGTTTCTTTTTTCATACTCATGGCAGTTAAAAAAGCCGACATTTGAATTTGACTTGCACTGCCGCTCATTATTTCATCCAATACTGTTTCAGATTCTTTGAAACTCAAATTTTGTTTCATAACAGCTTTAAAAATAGCCTCTTTAATCATTTTTTTATCCTCTCAAAAAGTTTTTTATCATTTGGTATCCGTTTGGAGTAAGTACCGATTCTGGATGAAATTGAACACCATAAATGTTTTTTTCTTTATTATAAACTGCCATGACTTCATCATCACTGCTTATTGCACAAACCTTTAATTCTTTAGGTAATGTATCTTTCAGTGCAGCAAGAGAATGATATCTGCCGACAACAATTTTTTTATCAAGACCTTCGAATATAGGGCAATTTGTATCTACATCTATTTCAGACTGTTTACCGTGCATAAGTTCTTTTGCATAAGATATTTTCGCACCGAAAGATTCACATATTGCCTGATGTCCCAAACAAACTCCAAAAATGGGAATTTTACCTGCAAATTTTTTTACTAACTCTATACAAATTCCGGCATCGGAAGGTTTTCCCGGACCGGGCGACAAAATTATTTTTTCCGGATTTAATTTTTCTATTTCATCTGTTGTAATTTCATCGTTTCTTTTTACTGTTATATCCGGATTTATCGAACCGATATACTGATACAAGTTATAAACAAAACTGTCATAATTATCTATTAAAAGTATCATCTTTTTTCTCCTTGAACAACTTATAGCAACCTCAATCTTTCTGCGAAGCAGAAAGTTTTAAAGCATTAATAACTGCTTTTGCTTTATTTATGCATTCCTGATACTCGTTTTCGGGAACACTGTCTGCAACAATACCTGCACCGGAACGAACAAACACTTTATTATTTTTCTTAAAAGCTATTCTTATGGAAATACAAGTGTCCATATTTCCCGAAAAATCTATGTATCCTATTGCGCCGCCGTAAATGCCTCTTTTATTTTGTTCCAATTCGTTTATAATTTGGCAAGCTCTTATTTTAGGCGCACCTGAAAGTGTTCCCGCAGGAAGAACTGTATCTATACCGTCAAGTGCGGATTTATCATCTCTTATTTCACCTCTTACCGTTGAACCGATATGCATAACATGTGAAAATCTTTCTATACTCATATATTTTTCTACTTTAACCGAACCGAATTTACTGATTTTACCCAAATCGTTTCTGCCTAAATCCACAAGCATATTATGTTCGGCAAGTTCTTTTTTATCCGAAAGAAGTTCTTTTTCAAGTTGTAAATCCTGTTCTTGAGTTTTTCCTCTCGGTCTTGTTCCCGCTAAAGGAAAAGTGTGTAAAATTCCGTCGTTAAGTTTTACCAATGTTTCAGGTGATGCACCTGCAATTTCTATATCTTTACTGCAAAAGTAAAACATGTAAGGTGACGGATTTGTTGTTCTTAAAATTCTGTATGTATCCAAAAGACTGCCTTCAACATCGGCCTCGATTCTGTATGATAATACCGCCTGAAAAATGTCTCCGTTCTTTATGTATGTTTTTATTTTGTTTACCATATCACAATATTGTTCTTTGCTGAACAAATATCTGAAATCGGACTTTATTTTTAACGGTTTATCTTCACAAGCAGTTCCGTTCTGTATGAGTTTTGCCATCTTGTTAAGTTCCAAAACGGCTTCATCATAGTTTTGTTTTAAATTTTCTGTTTTAATGTTAACTATCAAAAATATTTTCTGTTTTAAATTGTCGAAAGCAATAACTTTATCGAACAACATTAAATCAACATCGTTAAAATTTTCGTCATCGTTTGCAACCAACTTCAAACTCGGTTCACTGTACTTTATATAATCGTAAGAGAAATAACCTACAAGTCCGCCGGTAAAAGTAGGTAACCCTTCAACTTTAGGGCTTTTGTTTTCTTCCACAATATTTTTTATGTACTTTTTAGGATTATCGTTTTTAGATATTATTTCACCGTTTATTTTTATTACACCGTTTAAACATGTAAATTCAAGTTTCGGATCGTATCCCAAAAAAGTGTATCTTCCCCACTTTGAAGAATCTTCCAAACTTTCAAGCATATAACAGTGACTGCTTACGGATTTTAAGATTTTTAAAACCTGTATGGAAGTTTTAATATCGCTCAATATTTGGCAACTTATAGGAATGGTTTTGTATCCTTTTGCCAAACTTACGGCTTGTTCATAACTCGGTATATACATTTTCAGCACCTCAAAATAAAAAAAATTCATCCTAAAACAAAAAATTTTGTTTTCAAGGACGAATTATATTATCCGCGGTGCCACCTTGATTTGAAACCACCAAAAAGCAACAGATAAAATCTATGATTGAAATCTTATCTGGTAGTCTCACTCTTATTTAGGATACCAACATATCCCCGGCAACTAACGGATGCCTTCCCGTTGCAGAATACTCAAGGGTAAACATCACCCTCTTTGACTGCACCCTCTGCGGTCCATTTAATAAGACACTTCCTGCCTGCTTCTCACCACCCAGGCTCGCTGTTAGGGTTCTTCTTATTTTTATCTCCGCATCAACGGTTTCAATATTAAACTTCCAAGATTCTAATATTATTTTTTTTGTTTGTCAATAGGAAAAAATTTTGCTTCACGAAATTTTAGGTTACAGGAAAATATAATTATAAATTTAAGAACATTTTAAAATTTTCGTTTACAAGCATGATTAAAGCCGTCTATGAGTTTGGGAAACACTGAATAAATACCGGCACAAAATCTTGCGGTATATTTTGCCTATAAATTCGTCGTGTTTTCTTGAAATAGTTATCCAACTATTCCTGCAAAACTCCTCCTCTTTATAGACAAAATCTTCTCTCAATCTTTCACACCGTTATTTATTCAGTGTTTCCTAAAAAATTTAGAGCAAAAAAACTATAAATCAAAAAAGTTTTTTTAGTGCGAACATGATTGAAGAAAAATCCGTTACCTTAGGCAGTTAGGATTTTTCAAGTTGGAGCACGGCTTTAAATTTTTCAAACGAATGGCTTCTTGGAAATGAGAAATTTTAAAATATACTATATCAGTTCAATTGCTTTGTTTGCCAAAAGGATACCGAATATTCCGGTAATTACCGGTGTGGAACCTAAAATTTTAGGCCCGCCGTTTTTACCGTACTTTTTACCTTCCTGTTCCGGTAAAGGTATAGGTTTTATTTGCGGAGATTGTTCCGAAAAGACGCAGGGAATTCCCTTTGATATTCCCAATGATCTTAAATCTCCTCTTAACCTTTCCGCCAATTTGCAATGGTGAGTTTCAAACAAATCCGCATACTTTATTGAAAAGGGATCTGTTTTAAGTGCCGCACCCATAGAAGAAATTATTTTTATGTTGTGTTTGTAACAATATTCCAAAAGTCTTAATTTGGGATTATACGAATCTATTGCATCAATAACAATGTCGGGAGTTTCGGAAAATATGGTATTCAAAGTGTCGGTATTAACAAAAACATCAAAAGTTTTTACTTTACAGTTAGGATTTATATCCAAAACTCTTGCTTTTGCCAATTCCACTTTTTTAGTGTTAACAGTTGAATGTAATGCATAAAGTTGTCTGTTAATATTGGATTCCTGCACTACATCAAAATCAACAAGAGTTAAATTTCCCGCTCCGACTCTTGCCAAAATTTCAACGGCAAAACTTCCTACCGCTCCAAGACCTACAACGGTAACTTTCGATTCAAATATCTTTTTTATTTTTTGTTCGCCTAATAATAATTTTGTTCTTACAAACTGTTCCATACAATTAAGATACAAATTTTACATTATTTATTCAATAATATATATTGAAAAATTTTCCAAATTTTATATAATAAAAATAATCTGAATTTTTTTGTTTATTTTAACAAAAAATGGATATAGAAAAAAGAAAATTTCCAAGACAATTAGTTTCGTTATCTACCAATCTTTTAGAAACTGAAACTGAAAAAGTTTTAGGAGATTGTATCTTAACAGATATTTCAAAAGTAGGTTTTGCTTTTGAAAGCGAGACGAATTTTCATATCGGACAAAAGTTTAGTTTGGAACTTATAATTCTTAACAGAAAAGTATCGTTGAGCGGTAAAATAGTAAGAATATGCGAAGGTGTTTTTTACCAGATGTACGGTGTGGAAATTATCGACGGTGACAGCAAAAACTTGGACTTTTTCAGAAGCTATATAGATTATTCATTAAATTAAGGATATATTATGAAAATAATTAACGGCAAAGAAATATCTCAATCAATAAGACAAGATTTAAAAAATAAAGTGGAAGAATTGTCAAAAAAAGCTTCAAGAGTTCCGGGCCTTGCAACAATACTTGTAGGAGAAGATCCTGCAAGCAAAGTTTATGTCGGTTCAAAAATAAAGGCATGCGAACAAGCAGGAATAAAATCGTTTCATAATCCGTTACCGGCAACGGCAACTCAAGAAGAAATAATCGATTTAATACAAAAATTAAATGCAAATCCGGAAGTTGACGGAATATTGTTACAGTTACCGTTACCCAACGGACAAACTCCCGACAAATGCATAAATTCAATTTCTCCCGATAAAGATGTTGACGGATTACATCCTTTTAATGCAGGCATGCTTACATTAGTAAAATCGTGGAAAGAAATTGTTGATCAAAAGTTGTTGGTTTCCTGTACACCGATGGGCGTGGTTTATTTATTAAAACATTCCAACATAGATATTCAAGGTAAAAATGTTGTAGTTTTGGGCAGATCGAATTTGGTGGGAAAACCGGTATCGATGCTTATGCTTGCAAACAATGCAACCGTAACAATGGCACATTCAAGAACCCAGAACTTAAAAGAAATTACAAAGAAAGCGGATATTTTAATTGCCGCAATAGGTAAAGCAAAATTTGTTACAAAAGATTTTATTAAAGACGGTGCAACAATAATAGATGTAGGTATTAACAGAGCCGCGGATAAAAAACTTTACGGTGATGTTGATTTTGAAGCCGTAAAAGATATGAATGTAAACATTACTCCTGTTCCGGGAGGAGTAGGGCCTATGACAATAACGATGTTGTTACACAACACAATATTGGCATTTGAAAGGCATAACAACCTATAATTTTTAATAAAAATTTGATATATTATTATTTTTAAAGTATAATTATTAAATTATTCTGTAAATATTAAAGAGGTTTAAAATGACAAAGAGAACTTTTCAACCAAACAAAGAAAGAAGAAAAAAGAAAATTGGTTTCAGAGCCAGAATGGCAACAGCAGGCGGAAGAAAGGTATTGAGTGCCAGAAGAAAAAAAGGCAGAGCAACACTTTCGGCATAAAATGCTTAGCAGCAGTAAAGGATTTTCTTTTTGTTATCTTGAAAGATTACATACTTCTACAGATTTTAACAGAGTTTTAAAAAACGGCAAAAAACTTAAAACTGTTTTTGTTAATATTTATGTATTAAAGAGAAAAGATAATAACGAAATTAGAAGGTTAGGTCTGATAACATCAAGAAAAGTAGGAAAAGCCGTAATAAGAAATACGGCAAAAAGAAGATTAAGAGAAATCTTTAGAACAAACAAACATAAGCTGACACCGGGTTTGGATGTTATATTCATCCTGAAACCTCAAATTACTTCGACAGGGTACAGCAAACTAAAGAAAGATATTTTAGATTGTTTAGAAAGTGCAGGATTTTATAATAATATATAGTTTAGTATGAAACAGATTTTACTTTTTCTTATTAGAATATATAGAAAAATTTCATCACTTACCCCTCCAAGATGCAGGTTTTACCCCACTTGTTCAGCTTATGCTTATGAAGCAATTGAAAGATTCGGAGTATTTAAAGGATTGTATTTGTCTGTCAAAAGGATTTTAAAATGTCATCCTTTTAATGACGGCGGTTATGATCCCGTTCCGAAAGAATAAAGA